>NZ_JBEZZS010000009.1:0-180506 GCF_040639295.1 Nocardioides sp. NPDC023903
CCGATCGAGGAGGTCACCACCATCGAGCGGACCGGCGAGGAGGCGTCGAGGAACTGCAGGTTGGTCTGCAGCCTTCGATAGGCCTCGGCGGCGACAAGGTGCTCGTCGACGAGCACCTTGCTGACGTCGTCCTTGGTGACCACGACCGGGTCGAGGAGGTAGGACGGAACGACCTTCTTGCCGTTGTCGTACGTCTCGGTGTCGTTGACCTCGGGCTCCTCGCCCGCACCGACGGCGACGATCATGTCGACGGTCACCTTCGCGAGCTCGCGGGTGTCCTTGAAGATCGTGGAGTACTGCTCACCGGAGTTGATCGACTTCACCGACTGCACCTCGGCGTCCTGACCGGTCACGACCGGGAGGTCGGCGGTGGTGTAGCCGTTGCCCTTGAGCGCGGCGATGATGCCGAGCGAGAGGCCGTCGTAGGGCGAGAGCACGCCCTGGACCTTCTTGGAGGCGTACGTCTTGGTGAGGATGTCCTCCATGCGCTTCTGCGCGGTGGCGGGGTCCCAGCGCAGGATCGCGGCCTGCTTGAAGTCCGTCTGACCGGAGGGGATGACGATCTCGCCGGACTTGATCAGCGGCTCGAGCACCGACATGGCGCCGTCCCAGAAGAAGGTGGCGTTGTTGTCGTCGGGCGAACCGCCGAAGAGCTCGACGTTGTAGGGGCCCTCGCCCTTGGCCTTCAGGCCATCGACGAGCGAGGTGGCCTGCTGCACGCCGACCTGGAAGTTGTCGAAGGTCGAGTAGTAGTCGACGGCCTCGGTGTCGCGGATGAGGCGGTCGTAGCTGATGACCGGGATGTCCTGCGACTCAGCGGTCTCGAGGACCTCGCCGAGCGCGGTGCCGTCGATGGCCGCGACCACCAGGACGTCGACGCCCTTGGTGACCATGTTCTCGACCTGGGACACCTGGGTCGGGATGTCGTCCTCGGCGTACTGCAGGTCGACGTCGTAGCCCTCGGCCTCGAGCTGCTTCTTGATGTTGTTGCCGTCTGCGATCCAGCGCTCCGAGGACTTGGTCGGCATGGCTACGCCGACGGTGCCCTTGTCGCCGCCCTCGCCGCCGTCGCCGCCGCCGCATGCCGCCAGACCGAGCGCAAGCGCTGCGGCGGTGATCGTGGTGAGTACCTTGCGCACTTACCTGCTCCATTTCATCTACGGCCGCGTCGGTAGGCCTACGCGCCGCTGTCGGGGGGTGCCGGGAGATCGGCGCACAGGCCGGCTCCCAGGTGAGTCAGATCACAGATGTGAACGCTCACATCGAGACAATGTGCCTTCTCATGTCCGAATGCGTCAAGTGCAGGACGAGGATGTTTCCGACTCGTGACTTACGGGAGGCTCCGTTGATCATCTGCGCTACACAGCGGACTCACAGACAAGCCCCGAAGCAGTCCCTCACAGGTGGCGTACGCCGACCAGCGCCCCGGCGCCGTCCGGCCAGGTGACCTGGATCGACTCCGCGCCGTCGGCGTCAGAGCCGTCGACGACACGCTTCACGACGATCCCGAAGCTGCCCGCGTCCACGCGGGTGTCGGCGCCGTGGGAACGGATGGTGACACCGTCGAAGTGCGGCACCGCGTTGCGCGCCCACGAGCCGGTGCCGGTCGCGGTGACGGCGCTCTCGCGGCGATCCACCAGGCGGCCCCGGTCGTAGACGTCCATCGGCTCCTGGGTCGCGCCGGTGAGCGCGGCCGCCAGCAGCGCCCGGACCGCCACCGCGTCGGCGCAGGCGTCGTAGACGTAGCGCGTCCCCAGCGCCGAGTGCTCGGTGGTCGCCATCAGGAAGTCCTCGGCGCCGTCGAGGGGTGCTTCCCGGTAGGAGACCGGGAGGTGGACCACGGACTCGCCGACCTCGAGGAGCACGCACTCGATCCCGACGCGTCCGGCCGGGTCGTCGAACCGGTAGGAGCCGATCGTGCCGGTCAGATCACCCTCGCACCACGTCTGGGTGGCGAGCCAGGCGCCGAAGATCTCTTTCTTCGTGGGGGTGAGCGTGGCCTTGTGAACGATCGACATGACCGTTATGTACCAGTTCAGGACACCTTGTGGCTATCGCCTTCGCCGTTCGAGGTGGTGTTGGCCTCGGAGCCGGCCTCGGAGTCGATCTCGGCGTCCTCCTTGGCACGAGCAGCCTCGACCGCCTTCGCGGCCCGCGTCTCGACCTTCTCGGCGAAGGCCCGGCGCTGCGGGTCGAGCACGAAGAAGGACAGGATGCCGCTGATCACGAACGCCACGATCACCGCGAAGAAGATGTCGACCTCGCCCGCGACGAGCGACCAGATGCCCGCCACGATGCCGAAGGTGGCGAGCAGCGACAGCAGCCGCAGGCCGGTGTAGATCCAGAACTCTTTCATCGTGAGGCTCCCTCAGTGAGCTCGACAACCGCCGGGGCCGCGGGCGCAGCGTACGAATGCTGCGAGGTCGAGGAGAAGTAGTTGATGCCGATGAAGTTGAACCACAGCGTGGCCAGCCCGATCAGCGCGACGATCGCGGCCTTCTTGCCCTTCCACCCGGCGGTCGCGCGGGCGTGCAGGTAGCCGGCGTAGACGACCCAGGTGATGAACGCCCAGACCTCCTTGGGGTCCCAGTTCCAGTAGGAGCCCCAGGCCTCGTGGGCCCAGATCGGACCGGAGATCAGCACCCCGAAGGTCCACACCGGGAACGCGAAGGCGTGGATCCGGTAGGAGACCCGGTCGAGGTTGTCGAGGTCGGGCACCCGCGCCAGCAGGGCGGCGTCGGGGTAGCGGGCCTTGAGGAGGTACGTCACCGAGGCGATGCCGCCCAGCGTGAACCCACCGGTGGCGATGATGGCCGCGATGACGTGGATGACGAGCCAGTAGGAGTTGAGCGCCTCGGTCAGCGGCGCGACCGGCTCGTAGAGCCCGACGACGGCCAGCATGAGCACCACGACGGTGAACCCGAGCACCCACGGCGCCATCCAGGACAGCTTCAGCCGCCGATAGAGAGCGACGTACGCAGCGGCCACCACGAACGAGCCGGAGATCGTGAACTCGTACATGTTGCCCCACGGCACCCGGTTGGGGTCGGCGGCCATCCCACGGCCGACCAGCGCGATCAGGTGACACACGACCGCGATCGCGGTCAGCAGGAGGCTGAGGCGTCCGAAGAGGGCGGCGCGCTGCTCGCGTACGGCAGCGGCGGGATTCACCGCGGCATCGGTCTCGTCGGCCGGGGCACCGGCGCCGACGAGCTCCTTCTCCGCGACCGCGGCCCTGGCGCGCGACTGCCAGGCCGACCACTCGACCAGCGCGCAGAGCAGCGCCAGGAAGTAGACGACGCCGGCGGCCGTGATGGCCTGGTTGCTGAGAACGCCCCAGGTGTGGTCAGTCATCGGTTCTCCTCCTGTGTTCGCGCGCCTCGTAGGGTCTCCGCAAGACCGGTGACGACGGCTGCGGTGTCTCCACCGCCGGAGCGGTCGAGGGCGGCGATCTCGACCAGTGTGCGCCCATCGACGCGGCGGGCGCGAACCCACACCCGTCGCGGGCGGATGAAGAGGGACCCGAGGAGCCCCACGAGGGCGAGGGAGACGCCGAGGAGCGCCCACTCCTTGCCGGGCGACTTCGAGATCTGCACCCGGTTCCACTGCTGGACGTCGTCGAAGGAGATCGATCCCAGACCGTCGGGGAGCTGGGCCGTCTGCCCCAGCCGCAGGTTGAACGCCTTCCCGGTGTCGCCGGGGGACATCATGTTGGCCTTCGAGGTGTCGAGCGCGTAGACCGACTGGGGCCCGGCGTCGAGGTTGAGGTCGCCGCGGAAGCCCTGCAATGAGAGCATCGCGTTGGACCCGTCGCCGATGTCGCCCATCAGGTTCACCGGATCACCGTCGACCGTGCCCATGAACGGGTAGAACTGCCCCTGGAAACCGAGCTCCTCGGGCGAGGCGTACGGCGCCTTCACGACGCCGAAGGAGAGCAGGTTCTGGCTCTGCGGGAGGAAGATCGTCGGGCCGGAGTAGGCCACGTCGCCCTTGCCGTCGCGCACGGTGATCACCGGCGCATAGCCGTGGGCGAGCAGGAAGACGTCGGTGCTGCCGATGGTCAGCGGGTGGTTGACCTTGAGGTCGTACTTCTGCTCGTCGCTCCCGCCTGCGGTGTAACGGATGTTCGACTCGAACCCTCGCGCCGTCCCCGCGCCCGGCCCTGTGCCCAGCCACTCGGCCTTGAAGTCGTCGATCTTGAAGCTGAAGTCGTCGAGGTCCTCGGGGGCGAAGAGCGAGCCGGGTTTGAAGTCGTCGTACTGCGAGAGCTCGTTGGCGAAGCCGTACTCCTCCCCCACCAGCACGATCACGCCGCCCTTGTAGCCGAACAGGCTCCCGGTCGCGAACGCGACCAGCACGATGATCAGCGACATGTGGAAGATCAGGTTGCCGGCCTCGCGCAGATAGCCCTTCTCGGCCGAGACGGAATCGCCGTCGCCCTCAGTCGACCCAGTCTTCCGGATGCGGTAGCCGCGCAGCTGCTTCCGCGCCGCGGCGAGCACCTCGGCGGGCTCCTCGTCGGTGACGTACGTCGTGGAGTCGGGCAGCCGGGTCAGCTTGGCCGGCGTCGCCGGCGGCTCGGCCCGCATGGCCCGCGCGTAGACGAGGCACCGCGGGATGATGCAGCCGACCAGCGAGACCATGAGCAGCAGGTAGATCGCCGCGAACCACGGCGTCGAGTAGACGTTGAAGAGCCCGAGCTTCTCGTAGATCGGCGTCAGCGTCGTGTGCGCTTCGCGCCACTGGTCCGCCTTGAGCGAGTCGACCCCGTCCTGCGGGATCAGCGACCCCGGGACGGCCGCGAGCGCGAGCAGCAGCAGCAGGATCAGTGCCGTACGCATCGAGGTCAGCTGACGCCAGCCCCAGCGTGCCAGCTCGCGGGCGTTCAGCTCGCCCGGGCGGCGTACGCCTTGATTCTTCTCCTGGTCGGGAGCAGAGGTGATGCTCACAGTGCGATGCCCTCCCAACGCTGGACGAGCTGGACCTGCAGCCACTGGACGCCGTTGTCCCACCAGCCGGTGAGCATGGCGACGCCGATCAGGATCATCAGCACGCCGCCGATGATCGTGATCGCGCGGGTGTGCCGGCGGAACCAGGTCAGCGCGACGGTGGCCTTGCGCCACATCACCGCGACGAGGATGAACGGGATGCCGAGCCCGAGCGCGTAGACCGCGAGCAGCAGGCCACCGCGGGCGGCGGTGCCCTGGTCCCAGGCGAGCCCGGCGATGACGCCCAGCGTCGGTCCGGTGCACGGGGTCCAGGCCAGCCCGAAGAGGAAGCCGAGCAGCGGAGCGGCGGCCAGGCCGACCGCCGGCACCTTGTGGAACTTCAGGTCCCGCTGCAGCAGCGGGATGAAGCCCATGAACGCGATCCCCATGATGATCGAGAGCACGCCGAGAACCTTGGTGCCGGTCTGCTGGAACTCGAGCAGCTTGTAGGCGATCCCGCCCACGGTGATGCCCATCAGCACGAAGACCACCGAGAATCCGGCGACGAAGAGCAGGGCACCCGCGAGCATGCGGCCGCGGCGTACGTCACCGGAGGCGAGGTCGGCGCCGGACAGGCCGGTGGCGTAGGAGAGGTAGCCCGGGAGCATCGGCAGCGTGCACGGCGAGACGAACGAGAGGAACCCGGCCAGCAGGGCGACCGGGATGGCCAGCATCAGCGACCCGCTCCCGGCGGTGCTCGCGAACCAGTCCGTCACGACGTCTCCCCCGCCGTGGAGATCAGCTCGTCGAGCGTACGTGCTGAGGGGATCTCGCCGCGGATCAGCGCGGCCACGCGCCCCTCGGTGTCGAGGATCGCGGTGGCCGGGATGGCGCGCGGCGCCAGCGAGCCCTTCAGCGCGAGGACGGCGGCGCCGTCGGGCGAGTAGACCGATGGGTACTCCACGCCGTAGTGCCGCTCGAAGGCCAGCCCCTGGGCAGCCGAGGCGTCGCGGGTGTTGAGTCCCACGAAGGCGACCTCGTCGCCCAGCTCCTCGTAGGCGGCCTGGAGCATCGGCATCTCCTTGCGGCACGGCGCGCAGCCGGTCCACCACACGTTGAGCACCGTGACCTTGCCGCGGGTGTCGGCCAGGTCGAACGGCTTGCCCTCAAGGGTCTCGCCGGCGAGCTCGACCGGCTCCCCGCGATCGGCGACCGGGATCTCCTGGGTGCGGCCGTCACCGGAGATGTAGCCGGCTTCGTTCGTACCGGTCTGCCCGCAGGCGGCGAGCATCACCACCAGTGGGAGAGCGAGCAGCCAACGCATGCCCCTGAGCCTGCCTAACAAAACTGAGAGACTTCTAATCTTCCGAGTCGCCGGCCGAGAACGGCGCGTACTTGTCCTTCGCCGGCAGCATGTCGCCGGCCGGCTCACCGTAGGAGAGCGCGACGAACTCGTCGTCGACGAAGTGCAGCGAGGTCAGGGAGCACAGCGCGCACTGGCGACGGCGCGGGTCGTGCAGGAAGCTGCGGCCCTCGATGTGCAGCCGGGTGGTCCAGATCGGCAGCTGGTGGGAGACGATGACCGCCTCGTGGCCCCGCGCCAGGTCCCGGGCGTCGTGGATCGCGGCCATCATCCTGGCCACGATCTCCAGGTAGGGCTCGCCCCACGACGGCTTGAACGGGTTGACCAGCTTCGGCCAGACCTTCGGGTCCTTCAGCGGGCCCATGCCGTCCTTGAAGCTCTTGCCGACGAAGAGGTTCTCCGACTCGAGCACCCGCTCGTCGAGCGAGATGTCGAGGCCGAGCGCCTTCGCCAGCGGCCCGGCGGTCTGCCGAGCACGCTCGAGCGGGCTGGAGATGACGTGGCTGATGTCCTGCCCGCCGATCCGGTCGGCGACCCGCTCGGCCATCTGCAGGCCGAGCTCGGAGAGGTTGAACCCGGGCCGGCGCCCGTAGAGGATCCCGTCCGGGTTGTGCACCTCACCATGGCGCAGCAGGTGGACCGTGGTCTCGATACTCATGACTTCACCTTTACAGCAGCCTCGGCGGCGTACGGAAGCGCCTCCGTGATCTGGGAGATCGCCCGCTCGTCGTGGGCGGAGGAGAGGAACCAGGCCTCGTAGGCGCTCGGCGGCAGGTAGACGCCCTGGTCGAGCATGGCGTGGAAGAAGGCCTTGTACGCCGCCTCGTCGGTGGTCTTGGCCTCGTCGAAGTTGCGCACCGGCTTGTCGGTGAAGAAGACCGAGAACATCGTGCCGGTGGACTGGATGACGTACGGGAGACCGACCTTGGTGAAGGTCTCCTCGATCGCGGCCTTCACGACGTCGGCGGCCTTGGTGATGTGGTCGTAGACCTCGTCGGTCGCCAGCCGCAGCGTGGTCAGGCCGGCGGTGGTCGCGACCGGGTTACCGGAGAGCGTGCCGGCCTGGTAGACCGGCCCGTCGGGGCTGAGCGAGCTCATCACGTCGGCGCGGCCGCCGAAGGCCGCCGCCGGGAAGCCGCCACCCATCACCTTGCCGAAGGTGACCAGGTCGGGGGTCCAGCCCTCGTTCTTGCCGTCCAGGCCCCACTGCCCCTGCTTGCTGGCCCGGAACCCGGTCATCACCTCGTCGGAGATGAACAGGGCGCCGTGCGCCGTGCAGGTGGTCGCGAGGAACTCGTTGAACCCGGGCTCCGGCGGCACGACGCCCATGTTGCCGGGCGAGGCCTCGGTGATCAGGCAGGCCACCCGGCCTGCGTATTCCTCGAACGCCGCTGTGACCGCGGCTCGGTCGTTGTAGGGCAGCACGACGGTGAGCTCGGTGCTGCTCTCGGGGACGCCCGGGGTGCCGGGGATCGCGTGAGTGACCAGCCCGGAGCCAGCGCTGGCGAGCAGGGAGTCCACGTGGCCGTGGTAGTTGCCGGCGAACTTGAGGATCACGTCGCGCCCGGAGAACCCTCTTGCCAGCCGAATGGCCGACATCGTCGCCTCGGTGCCGCTGCTGACGAACCGCACCTTCTCGACCGGCGCCCGCTCGACGATCGCCTCGGCGAGCTCGACCTCGGGCGTTGTCGGGGTCCCGTAGGAGGTGCCCCGCGCGACGGCGTCCATGACCGCCGCCTGGACCTCGGGATGGGCGTGGCCCAGCAGCATCGGCCCCCAGGAGCAGATCAGGTCGACGTAGTCGTTGCCGTCGACGTCGGTCAGCCACGCGCCCTTCGCCTCGCGGATGAAGCGCGGCGTACCGCCGACGGCGTTGAAGGCGCGCACGGGCGAGTTCACGCCGCCCGGCGTCACGGCCTTCGCGCGGGCGAAGAGCGCTTCGGATGCCGCTGCGGACAGGGGTGAGATGTCGTGAGGCACCGGGTCATTCTTCATCAACCCCACCAGAATCCCCATTTCCGCCCCGGCGCGGCACCAGCTCGACACCCGGCTCAGCCCCTGGTCAACTCCTGGTCAACCGTCTTGGTCACGTACGCTGAACGATATGCGCTTCTTGATGACGAGAGACCTCTGATGGCGCGCGTCGCCGCCGACGTACGCCGCGAACGTCTGGTCGAGGCCGCGATCCGGGTGATGGTCCGTGACGGCGTCGCCAAGACCACGACGCGCTCGATCGTCGCGGAGGCCGACATGCCGCTCGGGGCCTTCCACTACTGCTTCCGCTCCAAGCAGGAGCTGCTGGAGAACGTCATCGAGGCGATCACCGGACACACGCTCAACCTGGCCCTGGTCGAGATGCGGGGCGAGGAGTCGTTCGAGGAGAAGCTCCAGGCAGCGCTCAGGGCCTACTGGCAGCACGTCATCGCCAACCCCGACGAGCACCAGGTGACCTACGAGCTGACCCAGTACGCCCTCCGTCAGCCGGGCCTGGCCACGGTCGCGCGCCGTCAGTACGAGACCTACCTCGAGGCCAACACCCGGGTCCTCACCGTGCTGGCCGAGTCGACCGGGGTGACCTGGGACCAGCCGATCCCCATGCTCGCGAGATACCTCACGGCCAACATCGACGGCCTCACCCTGCTCTTCCTCAACGAGGGCGACGCCGAGGCCGCCGGTGCCGCGCTCGACTTCGCCGCGGCGCACGTCGCCTCCATGGCCAGATCGGCGTAGTCACGGGCCTTTGGACCGTTGACCCGGTCATGCGACCAACTCTAGGATGCGGCGTACGTCACGCACCTTGGAGGCACTGTGAACGCCGTCCGCACGCTGCTCTGTCTGGTCCTGATCGGCTTCGTGGCGTTCGCGCCGCCGGGCTGGGCGTCGCCGCCCGACCAGTGGTGGGAGCCGGCCGACCGGCCGGTGCCGGACTCGCAGGTCAACGTCACCGGCAAGCCGTTCACCGGCACCGACGCCAACGGTGACGTACGCGGCTTCGCCGACGTCCACAACCACCTGATGACCAACGAGGCGTTCGGCGGTGAGCTGGTCTGTGGCAAGCCGTTCTCCGAGGCCGGGGTCGCCGACGCGCTCGAGGACTGCGCGGCGCACTACCCCGACGGCTCCGGCGCGCTGCTGGAGAACCTCACCGGCGCGGAGCCGGACGGCAAGCACGACCCGGTGGGCTGGCCGACCTTCAAGGACTGGCCGTCGTACCGCACGATGTCGCACCAGCAGAACTATTACGCCTGGCTGGAGCGGTCGTGGCGAGCCGGGCAGCGCGTCCTGGTCACCGACCTGACCAGCAACGGCGTGATCTGCTCGATCAACCCCAATCGCGATCGCGGCTGCGACGAGATGGAGTCGATCCGGCTGCAGGCGGAGAAGACCTACGACCTGCAGGACTTCGTCGACAGGATGTACGGCGGCGAGGGCAAGGGCTGGTTCCGGATCGTCACCGATCCCGCACAGGCCAAGCAGGTCATCGAGGACGGCAAGCTCGCCGTGATCCTCGGCGTCGAGACCTCCGAACCGTTCGGCTGCAAGCAGGTCCTCGACGTCCCGCAGTGCAGCAAGGCCGGCATCGACCAGGGTCTCGACGAGCTGAAAGCCCTCGGCGTACGCAGCATGTTCCTGTGCCACAAGTTCGACAACGCGCTCTGCGGGGTGCGCTTCGACTCGGGCACGACCGGGACGATCATCAACGTCGGCCAGTTCCTGTCGACGGGCACCTTCTGGCAGACCGAGAAGTGCCGCGGGCCGCAGCACGACAACCCGATCGGCGACGCACCTGTCCCCGAGATCGAGGAGAAGCTGCCCGCCGGCACCGAGGTGCCGACGTACGACGACGACGCGCAGTGCAACACCCGCGGCCTCTCCCGGCTCGGTGAGTACGCCATGCGCGGGATGATGCAGCGCGGCATGATCGTCGAGCTCGACCACATGAGCGTCAAGGCCACCGGCCGCGCGCTCGACATCCTCGAGTCGGCCGACTACCCCGGCGTCATCTCCAGCCACAGCTGGGCGGACCTCGGCTGGGCCGAACGGGTCTACGGGCTCGGCGGCTTCATCGGTGAGTACATGTTCGGACCCGAGGAGTTCATCGGCGCCGCCGGGCGAACCGAGGCGCTGCGCACCGAGTACGACAAGGGCCTCGGCATCGGCACCGACTTCAACGGCCTCGGCTCCCACCCCGCTCCCCTGGGTGTCGACGGACCCAGCCCGGTGACCTATCCGTTCCGGAGCGCCGACGGCGGCTCGGTGATCGACCGGCAGGTCACCGGCGAACGGGTCTGGGACGTCAACACCGACGGCGGAGCCCACGTCGGCATGGTCCCGGACTGGATCGAGCAGATCCGCCGCCTCGGCGGCACGGAGGCCGTGCAGGACCTGATGGGCGGAGCCCAGTCCTACCTCGACACGTGGGGCGCCGCATCCGACTACACGCCGCCGAGCAACCTCGCGGCCGGGTCGCGTGCGACGGCGAGCTCGTCGGAGTGGAGCGCCTTCACCAGCTTCGCACCGGGCCGCGCCATCGACGGCGACACCGGCACCCGCTGGGCCAGCGACTGGAGCGACGACCAGTGGCTCGCCCTCGACCTGCGCAGCGAGCGGACCGTGGGCCGCGTGGTCGCCGACTGGGAGGGCGCCCATGCCGCGGCGTGGAAGGTCGAGGTCTCCTCGGACGGTACGACGTGGCGCACGGTGTGGTCGACCGACGCCGGGAAGGGCGGAGTCGAGACCGCGACCTTCGCGCCGACCACCGCCCGCTACGTACGCGTCCACGGCGTCAGCCGCGCCACTCGCTACGGCTACTCGCTGTGGGAGGTCGGCGTCTACGACCGCTGACCAGCGCGGGCGGCGATCAGCTCCTGGTACCAGCGGAACGAGTCCTTGGGAGTACGCCGCAGCGTGTCGTAGTCGACGTGCACGAGCCCGAAGCGCTCGGCGTACCCCTCTGCCCACTCGAAGTTGTCGAGCAGCGACCAGGCGAAGTAGCCGCGTACGTCCACACCCGCGGAGATCGCGTCGGCCACCGCCCGCAGGTGCGCGTCGTGGTAGTCGATCCGGCGCTGGTCGTGGACTCCCCCGTCGGCGGCGACGGTGTCGTGGAACGAGCAGCCGCTCTCGGTGACGTAGACCGGCGGCAGCGCGTCGGCGTACCGCTCGTGGAACTGGGTCAGGATCTCGGTGAGCCCGTCGGGGACGATCGCCCACCCGAAGTCGGTGGTGGGTACGCCGACGAGCTGGCGCGGCTCGAACGGAAGCCCCTCCGGCATGATCGCGCCCTCGAGCGCCGGGTTCTGGTCGCCGCCGGATCCAGGGGCACCGACCAGCACCGGCTGGTAGTAGTTGATGCCGTACCAGTCGAGCGGGGTCGAGATCACCTTCAGGTCCTCGGCGACCGGCCCGGGCATCATCGAGGTGATCAGCTCGTCGGGGTACTCGCCGCGCAGGATCGGGTCGGAGAACAGCCAGTTGGTCAGCGTGCCGAACATCTCGGCCGCGTCCCGGTCCTCGGCCGAGTCCGACGCCGGTCGCGCCGGCTGGTGGTTGGACGCGATGCCGATGTTGCTTGCTCCGGCGGCCCGCAGCGCGGAGACGGACAGGCCGTGGCCGAGCAGCAGGTGATGGGCCACCGGCAGCGCGTCGAAGCCGAGCGCCTGGCCGGGGGCGTGGGTGCCGAGCGCATGCCCGAACATGGTGACCACGACCGGCTCGTTCAGCGGCATCCACATCGAGACCCGGTCACCGAGGTGCTCGCCGACGATCGCGGCGTACTCCGCGAGACGGAGCGAGGTGTCGCGGTTGAGCCAGCCGCCGGCGTCCTGCAGAGCCTGCGGCAGGTCCCAGTGGTAGAGCGTCGCGGCCGGCTTGATGCCCGCCTCCAGCAGCCCGTCGACGAGCCGGTCGTAGAAGGCCAGCCCCTCGGCGTTGGCCTGCCCGGAGCCGGTCGGCTGGATCCGCGGCCAGGCGATCGAGAACCGGTACGCATCCACGCCGAGGTCCTTCATCAGCGCGATGTCCTCGGGATACCGGTGGTAGTGGTCGCACGCGACCGCCCCGGTATCGCCGTTCTTGATCCGGCCCGGCTCCGCGCAGAACGTGTCCCAGATCGACGGCCCGCGGCCGCCCTCCTCGACGGCACCTTCGATCTGGTACGACGCGGTGGAGACGCCGTACACGAAGTCGGTGGGGAGCTGCAGGCTGGGCAGATCAGGGTGAGTGGTCACGAGTTGTCTCCTATCGAACGGACTTGATCCGGTAGACCAGGACGGCGCCGGTCAGCGTCACACCGGCGGCGACGGCGTACAGGGTGGAGTAGCCGCCGAGCACGCTCACGATCGGTGCGGCGACGACGGGGGCGAGCACCTGCGGCAGCGAGTTGGCGATGTTGACGACGCCGAGGTCCTTGCCGCGGTCGATCGCCTCGGGGAGTACGTCGATCATCAGCGCGAGGTCGACCGAGGTGAACACGCCCATGCCGAGACCGAGGACGGCCACGCCGATGATCGCGGCCGTCCAGGAGTGGAAGCCGGCCAGCGAGAGGGTGCCGGCAGCCATCACAACGCCGGCGACGGTCACGAAGATCCGGCGGCGGTCGAGCCGGTCCGACAGCCATCCGCCGGCCACGACCGTGACCAGCAGGGCGAGGGAGTTGACGGCCGAGAGCAGGAAGACGCCGGCTTCGGGGTTCTCGTGGTGAACCGCGTCGTCGAGGTAGAAGAGCAGGTAGACCAGCCCGATCGAGAACCCGAGGTTCATCAGGAAGCGGGTCAGCCACGCCCAGGCGAAGTCGGGATGCAGACGAGGGCTGATCCAGAAGCCACGGAGGAACGTGCCCCACGAGAACGATGGCCTTTCAGCGGGGTCGAGGACCAGGTCGCGGCGCATCGCGACGTACGGCACGCTCGCGATCACCAGGAAGACCGCGCACGCGAGATAGCCACCGACGATCCCGCCCGCAGCCGCCGCGAGACCGGCGCCGACGACGGCGCCGACGGTCTGGGCGAGGCCGAGGAAGCCACCGATGGTGCCGCGCTGCTGGTGCGGCGCGTGGTCGGGTACGGCGGCGGTGATCGCCGCGAAGTTCGCGTTGAGGGCGATCTGGGCCAGGCACCAGCCGATGGTCACTACGACGAGGTTCGGCGCGAAGGCCAGCAGTACCAGGCTGGCCACGCCTACACAGATGCCGAGGACCGTCCACGGCAGTCGACGGCCGTGGCGCGACGTGGTCCGGTCCGAGAGCGCGCCGAAGACCGGGTTGGCGACCGTCGAGCAGAGCGCGCCGATGCCGACGACCCAGGCGAGCGCGGCCTCCTTGTCGTCACCGGCGAACCGCTCCGCCTGCATCCCGAGCAGGGTCAGGATCGGTCCGAACCATGCGGTGAACAGACCGACGTTGGCCAGCGAGATCGCCGCCACCCATGACGTGGGGGCGGGCTTGGCCGGCTCGTCCAGCGCAGACCGAGTGAGCTCAGAGCTGGTCACGTTGGGCGCCGATCAACTGCTGATACCAGGAGTAGGAGTCCTTCGGCGTACGCACCAGGGTGTCGTAGTCGACGTGCACGAGGCCGAACCGCTGGGTGAAGCCGTGGGTCCACTCGAAGTTGTCGGTCGGCGACCAGACCCAGTAGCCACGGACGTCCGCGCCCTCCTCGATCGCCTGGTGCACGGCGCGCACGTGCGCGTCGAGGTAGTCGATCCGGCCGTCGTCGTGGATCCTGCCGTCTGGACCGGGTTCCTCGGTGCCGGGCTGCTGCGAGGTGCCGTTCTCGGTGACGATCAGCGGCGGCAGGCTCTCGCCGTAGCGCTCGGTCAGCGTCAGCAGGATCTCGCGCAGGCCGTCGGGGTTGATCTCGCCGCCGAGCCCGGTCTTGGGCCCGTCGACCTCGACCGCCCGGAACGGCATCTCCGCCGGGATCTCGTGCTCCTGGATCAACGACGGCTCACCGGTCGGGGCGGCAACACGCTGCGGGCTGTAGTAGTTGACGCCGTAGAAGTCGAGCGGGGTCGAGATGACCTCGAGGTCGTCGGCGACCGGACCGGGCATCCCCTCGGCATACCCGTCAGGGTAGCGGCCGAGGAGGATCGGGTCGCCCCAGATCCAGTCTGTGAGGTCGGCGCTGAACGCAGCGGCGGCGAGGTCCTCCGGGCGGTCGGAGGCGGGCCAGGTCGGCGCGTGCGGGTTGGCGGTCCCGATGCTGCGGCCGCCGGCCGCACGGATCGCCTGGACGCTGAGCCCATGGGCGAGCAGCTGATGGTGGACGGTCGGCAGCGACTCGAAGAGCAGCGCCTGCCCGGGGGCGTAGCCGCCGATCGCGTAGCCGAGCAACGAGAGCACCACCGGCTCGTTGAGCGGGATCCAGTACGCCACGCGGTCGGCCAGCCGCTCGGCCACGACCGCGGCGTACTCACCGAAGCGGAGCGCGGTGTCTCGGTTCATCCAGCCACCGGCCTCCTCGATCGGCAGCGGGGTGTCCCAGTGGTAGAGCGTCGGCGCCGGCTTCAGACCGGCCGCCAGCATCTCGTCGACGACCCGGTCGTAGAAGTCCAAGCCCTTCGCGTTGACCGCGCCCGACCCGGTCGGCAGGATCCGCGGCCAGGCGATCGAGAACCGGTAGACGTCGGCGCCGAGGTCGCGCACCAGCGCGATGTCCTCGGGGTAGCGGTCGTAGAAGCCGGCGCTGGTCGCTGGCGTCGATCCGTCGGCGATCCGCCCCGGCTGCTCACAGAACACGTCCCACGTGGACCGTCCCCGCCCGTCGGCGTCGAGCGCGCCTTCGGTTTGGTACGCCGAGGCGCCGACACCCCACTCGAAGCCAGCAGGGAATCTGGGCAGCGGCCGGGTCATGGCAAGGACACTAACGCGAATACCGAATGGACGCTAGGTTTTCGGTCCGGGGCACCTAGACTGCGGGCATGTCCAGCCGAGCCCGTGGTCCGTACGCCAAGTCCGCCGAGCAGCGGCGCCGGATCCTGGACGTGGCTCAGGACGTGTTCGGGCGCCGAGGCAGCCACGGCGCCTCGCTGCGGGAAATCGCTGACCTGGCCGGCATGAGCCAGGCCGGGGTGCTGCATCACTTCGGCTCCAAGACAGGCCTGCTGATGGCCGTGCTGGAGGAGCGTGACCAGGCCTCGCGCCAGCAGGCGGACACCGGCGCCACCTGGGACGAGCAGGCCCAGGTGGCGCGAAGCATGTTCGAGCGAGCCATCGCCGACCGCGGGCTGACCCAGCTGTTCACCACCGTCACCGCCGAGTCGATCGTCCCCGGCCACCCGGCCCACGACTTCACCGTCGCCCGCTACCGGCGTACCGCCGCCGAGTTCACGACGGCGCTGACCGAGGCCGCACCGGACGAGCTCGAGCCGGACCCGGCACCCGCTACGGACCCGGCGGGCGTCGCGCGCCTGGTGATGGCGGCCATGGACGGCCTGCAGCTGCAGGCCCTGCTCGACCCCGACGCGGACGTTCGCGGAGCCTTCGACATCCTGCTCGAAGCGCTACCTCTCCTCGCCTCGCGCCCACCCGGCTCGACGGACTGACCGACGTCCATCGGAGAGCTCAGCCCTACGTGTTGCGCGGGTGGCCGTAGAGCGTCTTGATCAGCCGGGTGAGCGCCTGGAAGTTCTTGGCCTTGAACGGCATGCCGTGGATCTCGTTCTTCATGCCGAAGCGGGTCACCAGGATCGACTGCCGCTTGGTGAACTTACGGATGCCGTCCCGCCCGTGCCGGGCACCGAGACCGGAGTCCTTCCATCCGCCCATCGGCAGCTCGAGCGCGAAGTAGTTGGCCAGCGCGTCATTGACGGTGACGGTGCCTGCCTGGAGCTCGCGCGCGATGCGCTGTCCCTTGGCGAGATCCTTGGTGTAGACCGCCGCCTGCAGGCCGTACGCCGAGTCGTTGGCCAGCCGCACGGCCTCGGCTGCGTCGGCGACCTTCATGATCGGCAGCGTCGGGCCGAACGTCTCCTCGCGCATGCACGCCATGTCCTGGTCGACGTCGACCAAGAGCGTCGGCTCGAAGAACCGCCCCTCCCCCTCGCGTACGCCTCCTCCGGTGAGGGCCTTCGCGCCGCCGGCTACCGCGTCCTGGACATGCCGGGTGACGGTTTCGAGCTGCGGAGGGAAGGTCAGCGACCCTGACTCCGAGGTGCCGAAGCCGGTCGACTCACCGACGCGCAGCGACTCGAAGCGCTCGGTCATCAGGGCGACGAACTCGTCGTAGACCGGCGCCTCGACGTACACGCGCTCAGAGGAGGTGCACGTCTGGCCGGAGTTGTGCATCGCGCTGAAGAGCGTCACGTTCGCCGCGCGCTCGAGGTCGGCGTCGGCCAGCACGATCACCGGGTCCTTGCCGCCGAGCTCGAGGCTGCACGGGATCAGCCGCTCGCCGCAGCGCCCGGCGACCTTCTTTCCGGTTCGGGTGGAACCGGTGAACATCACCGCATCCACCAGCTCCACGAGCGCCGCGCCCGCGGCCCCCGACCCGGTCGCGACGCTGAAGACGCCGTCGGGCAGCCCGATCTCGCGCGCCATCTCGGCCATCAGCAGCGACGTCAGCGGAGTGATCTCCGACGGTTTGAGCACGGCGGTGTTGCCGGCCGCGAGCGCCGGGATCACGTCGCCGAAGTTGTTGAGGAGCGGGTTGTTCCACGGCCCGATCACGCCGACGACGCCCACCGGCTGGTAGCGGACGACCAGCTTGCGCCCGAGCACGAACGGCGACCGGCTGGTGATATTCTCGTCGGCGAGGTACTCGGGGGCGTGCTTGGCCCAGAACGCGCTCGCGACCGCGCCGTACATCACCTCGATGTTGGCCTCGTCGAGGGACTTGCCGTTCTCGGCGTGGATCGTCTCGGCGATCTGGCCGGCGTTGTCGAGGAACCACTTCTGCATACGGCGCAGGTAACGTCCACGGCCGGCGTACCCGAGGGCGGCCCAGGCGGGCTGCGCGGCCCGTGCGGTGGCGACGAGCGCCTCGACCTCGGCTGCACCGAGGTCTGGAACGCTCTCGATCGTCTTGCCTGTCGACGGGTTCTCGACCTCGATGACAGCACTCATGCCTTGCTCCTCACATAGGGGGCGAATCGGGATGCCATCAGGAACAGGACCGGGCTGAGCAACAGCGGCAGCACGAACATTGCGCGGTGACTGACCTGCTCGGCGACGGTGGCGATGGCGACGGCGGCCACGAGGTAGCCGACGTAGTTGGAGACGTTGACCCTGGCGACGGCCTGACCGCCACCGTCGGCGTCGAGGTGACCGGCCGCGACGAACGACAACGGCGGGATCATCGCCAGACCGGCGCCGAGCAGACCGAAGCCCGCGACCGCGACCCAGACCGACGGCGCGGCGACGACGAGCGCTACCGAGACGATGGCGACGAGCCCGCTGATCCGCACGGTCCGCACCGGTCCGATGCGGCGTACGACCTTGTCACCGACCAGCCGGGTGACCAGCAGCACCGCCTGGTACGCCGTGAACGCCAAGGCCGCCGCGCTCTGCGACGACGACAGGCCGTCGACGAGGTAGATGCCACCCCAGGCCGAGATCGCCGAGTCGAGGAACCACATCACGAAGGTCGGTACGGCGAGCAGCAGGACCGGCAGCCACGGCACGCTCGGCGCGTGATGACCGGCGTCGACGTGACCGTCGATCGGGTCGACCTGGAGCAGATCGCCCAGCAGCGCGAGGTTGAGCGCCAGCCCGACCGCGCACACGATCGCGAACGACGGCAGCAGCGACCAGCCCAGCTCCAGGGTCAGCGCCGCATAGCCGCCCCCGACGACCGCGCCGAGGCTCCACATGCCGTGGAAGCCGACCATGATGCTGCGACCGTAGAGATCCTCGATGCCGACGCCCTGCATGTTCATGGCCGCATCGATCTGACCGACGAAGAGCCCGTACGCACACACCGCGACGATCAGGCCCGCGACGCTGTCGGGGAGGGAGACGAGCAGCGTCGCCACCGACGCGCCGACGAGCGCGACCCTGAGGACCCTAGCGCTGCCGAAGCGCGCTGCGGCGTACCCGGCCAGGACGCTGCCGACGGCCGACGCGATCGCCACCGCGCCCAGCAGCATGAGCACCTGGTAGTCGCTCAGGTCGTGCTGGTCCTTGATGGTGGGCAGCCGGGTGATCAGGGACGCGAAGGTGAAGCCCTGGGTGCCGAAGGCCGCCCAACAGGCCCGGCGGGCCGCGCTTGGGGGCGCGGCGGTCGCGGTCGTGGTCATAGGAACGTCTTTCCTTCTCCTCGGTAGGTCGCGACGGCGTCGACGACGCTGCCGTCGTCGACGAGCGCCAGCTCGTCGACGTGCTCGCAGAGCTCGCCGGCCTTGGTGTGGCGGAACCAGACCCGGTCACCGATCTCGAGCTCGGCAGCCGCCGCACCGGTCAGCGGCGTCTGCACCTCGCCCGCCCCCTCGGTCGGGACCAGGCCGAGGCCGCGCGGCCACACCGGCATCGGGAGCCGGTCCTTGCCCGCTGCCCCGGAGGCGATCCAGCCGCCACCGAGCACCGTCGCGTGGCGCGGTGAGGGGCGGCGTACGACCGACAGGACGAAGTAGGCCGCAGGCTGGGGGTGGAAGCGGGTGTAGTGGTCGAACAGGTGCGGGGCGAGCAGCCCCGAGCCCGCGGCAACCTCGGTCACGGCGTCCTCGGCGGCGGTGGTCTCGATGCTGCCGGTGCCGCCGCCGTTGACGAACTCCAGCGGCGCCACGCTTCGCACCGCGGCGACGGCGGCGGCGCGTCGTTCGGCCAGCTCGTCGACGGACCTCCGCTGCATCGCCCGGACGAGGTGCTTGGACAGGCCCGGCTGGTTGTCGCCCATCCCCGCGATCTGGCCCTCGTACGCCATCACGCCGACCAGCTCGCAGCGCGGGTGCGCCACGACGGCCCGGGCGAGCGCGGCCGCCTGCTCGGGCGTGTGTACGGGCGAGCGCCTGGCGCCGAGATGCACTCGGCCGGAGGCCAGGCGGAGCGAGGCGTCGAGCTCGATGCAGATCCGGATCCGCGGACCGCTGGCGCCGGCCGCAGCCGCGATCAGCTCCAGATGCTCGACGCTGTCGATCATCAGCGTCACCCGAGAGGCCAGCAGGTCGTCGTCGGCGAGCCGCCGGATGGCGGCGGTGTCCGCGGTCGGGTAGCCGACCACCACATCGTCGATCTCGCGGGCGAGCCAGAGCGCCTCGGGCAGGGTGTAGGCGAGCACGCCCTGCATGCCGGGCATCGCCAAGGCACTCCGGATCAGGGCACGACAGCGCACCGACTTGCTCGCGACACGGATCGGCTTGCCGCCCGCGCGGCGCACCAGGTCGGCTGCGTTGGTGCGCAGCGCGGCCACGTCCACCACGGCGTACGGCGTGGGGAGGTCGGCGGTGGCGGCTTCGAGGTCTTCGAAGGAGGCGCGCGCCCGCGTCGGGACAGTGAGATCCAGCATTCATCGAGAATGGACCGCTCGACGGACTAGGTCAAGTGTCCAAGACTATTGACCTTTGGTGTGACCTGGGCCATTCTGAGGGCCGACCGTCCGCAGAAGGGACCCACCCATGAGCACTCGGTGGCGCAACTGGTCCGGGACCGAAGAGGCGACCCCCGCCCGCGTAGCCACGCCCGCGACGACCGATGAGGTCGCAGCCGCAGTGAAGACCGCCGTCGCCGACGGCCTGACGGTGCGCGCGATCGGGTCCGGGCACTCCTTCACCGGCGCGGCCGTCGCCCCCGGCCTGCAGATCCGGCCGGACCGGCTGGACGGCGTGCTCTCCGTCGATGCGGAATCGGGCCTGGTCACCGTCGAGGCCGGGATCCCGCTCCACCGGCTCAACCCGATGCTCGCCCGGCACGGGCTGGCGATGGAGATCCTCGGCGACATCGACCGGCAGACGATCGCCGGCGCGGTCTCGACCGGCACCCACGGCAGCGGCGAGCGGTTCCGGAGCATCTCCAACCAGATCCGCGCGCTCGAGCTTGTGCTCGCCGACGGATCGGTCGTGACGTGCTCGCGCGAGGAGCGGCCGGAGCTCTTCGAGGCCGCGCGGGTCTCGATCGGAGCGCTCGGCGTGATCACCAAGGTGACGCTCCAGTGCGTGCCGCTCTACGCGCTGCACGCGGTCGACGCGCCGATGCCGCTCGACGAGACGCTCGACGGGCTCGACGAGCTGGTGGCGAGCAACGACCACTTCGAGTTCTTCTGGTTCCCGCACACCACGACCGCGCTGACGCGCCGGTTCCAGCGGCTACCGGGCGACGCCGAGCTCAACCCGATGAGCACGCTCGCCAGGACCCTCGACGACAAAATCGTCACCAACATCGGCTTCGAGGCGCTGCTGCGCGTCGGCACCCGCTTCCCTCGCCTGGTCCCGGGGATCACCCGGTTCGTGACCCGGGCGGTGTCGACTCGGGACTTCACCGATCTCGCCCCGAACGTGTTCGCCTCCGACCGCGACGTACGTTTCCGCGAGGGTGAGTACGCCGTCCCGCGGGCCGCGATCGGTGACGTGCTCCGCGAGCTCCGGCAGTGGGTCGACACCCATGACGAGAAGGTGTCGTTCCCGTTCGAGGTCCGCTTCGTGAAGAGCGACGACATCTGGCTCTCGCCGGCGTACGACCGCGACGTCGCCTATGTCGCCTTCCACCAGTACCACCGGATGCCCCACGAGCGCTGGTTCTCAGTCTGCGAGGACATCCTCGGCGCCGCCGACGGGCGACCTCACTGGGGCAAGATGCACCGGCTCGGCGCGGCCGACCTCGCCGAGCGCTACCCGCGTTTCGGCGACTTCATCGCTTTGCGCGACGAGCTCGACCCGACCGGCGTCTTCGCCAATCCGTACGTCGATCGGGTCCTCGGCCACACCTTGCACCAGAGCTCGTCGAGCCGTCACTGACCTTCGGCGACGATCAGGTCCTCCAGGTTGCGCATCGACTGCTGGAACGACTTCCGCAGCCCGGGCTGGGTGACCTTGTCGATCACCGCCCCGATCGGGCCGAGGCCGACGCGGTAGCGGACGGCGTACGTCATCTCGGTGCCGGCGTCCTCGACACCGTCGACGGCGACCGGCCGGAACCGGAAGACGTTGGTCATCTCGTGCATCGGCGCGAAGCCCTCACCGGTGTCGATACGGGTCGTCAGCGGCTCGATCTCCCTGACCGTCCACGTCGACCGCGTGGTCAGAGGGCCGAGGGTGCGGTTGTGCTCGGCGTAGGTGCGGCCGACCTCGGCCTGGCCGTGGTGGTCGGTCACCTCCAGGACGCCGTCCACCCACTCGGCGTAGCGGTTCGTCGCCGACACCACCTGCCAGACCCGCTCCACGGGGACGGCCAGCACAGCGGTCTCGCTCAGCTCGGTCATGCTCATCTCTCAGTTCCTTCCAGTACGTCGATCACGGCTGCCGCGGCGTCGCGGCCGGAGCGGACGGCGCCGTCCATGTAGCCGTTCCAGTAGTCGGCGTGCTCCGCACCGGCCCAGTGCACGAGACCGAAGGGCCGGTCCCGCCACTCGCCGAGGGTGGTGACTACGCCGGGGGCGAGGACCGAGGTCGGACCGCCCCGGGTCCACTCCTCGCCCGACCAGTCCTGCTCGAAGTAGTCGCGCGGGCGCAACGCCTCCCGGCCCACCGCCCGCGCGAAGGTGCGCAGCACGGCGGCCCGGCGCTCGCGAGGTGGCCGGTGGGCCAGCGCCCGCCAGGCACGGCCACCGAGGAACCCCATCAGCACCCCGGGCCCGCCGCTCGGCGGGGTGTTGTCGAACATCGAGCAGATCGCCGAGTCGGACGAGCGGAACGTGGCCTGCCCGGAGAGCCCGTCCGCGCGCCAGAACGGCTCGTCGTACACCGCCTCGCACTTCATCAGGGTGCCCATCGGCATCCGGTCGAAGAGCGCGGCCTGCGGCGCGGGCAGCAACGGCGACCACGAGATCTTGCCGGCGAGCGGGGGCGGGACGGCGACGATCGCGTGCCCGGCCTGCCACACGCCCGCGTCGGTACGCAGCTTCACCGTGCGGCCGTTCTGCTCGATCGCGCGCACCGGGGCGTTCAGCACCACCCGGTCGCCGAGCTGCTCGGCCATCGCCAGCGAGACCCCCTGCGACCCGCCGACGAAGCGATCCTGCTGGGCACCGCCCTCCACCCCAATCCCACGGGTGATCGAACCGGGGTGGTCCTCGTCGCCCATCCCGGCGACGTAGTGGAGGCTGAACAGCGCGGAGGCGTCCGCCGCGGTGCCGCCGTACGCCGAGCCGAGGAAGATGTTGACCAGGTCGACCCCGGCGGCACTCACGGTGGTCTCGCGGATCCACGAGTCGAAGGTGACCGCGTCCAGCCGCGCGGCGTTGCGTGCCCGCCACGGTGCGCCCAACGGGATCCGCCGGGCGACCCTGTCGATACGGGCCAGGCTCACCGCGACATCCGCCAGAGCAGTCGGGTCCGGGGGTACGTCGCCGGCGTAGCGCTTGGCGCTGTTGCCACGGACGTAGACGGCCTCGCCCTCGGTGTACGCCGGGAAGGTCTTGACGTCCAGCTCGGCGGCCAGCCCGAGAATGTGGTTCTGGGTCGGTCCGACGAACTGTCCGCCGGCCTCCACGACCTGACCGTCACCGAGGTCGTGGTTGAGGGTGCGGCCGCCCACCCGGTCGCGCGCCTCGAGCACGACGACGCTGCGGCCCGCGGCCACCAGGGCACGGGCGGCGGTCAGCCCAGCCAGGCCGGCACCGACGATCGCCACGTCCACCCGCGCTGCGCGCGGCACGGCTCAGACCTCCTTGAGGTCTGCACCGGCGGCGAAGCTCTCGACCGAGGCGAGGTCAAAGCTGCCGAAGTCGGAGCCGAGCCCGCCGGCGACCTGGGCGGCGGTGGCACAGCCCAGCTGGGCCGCCTCGGTGGGCGTCCGGCCGAGCGCGAGACCCCGGATGTAGCCCGCCGAGAACGCGTCGCCGCAGCCGGTGGTGTCGACCACCTCGATGTCGTACGCCGGCACCCGGGTCACGCCTGCCGCGGTCGCCACGACCGCGCCCTGGGCGCCGGCGGTCACGGCCACGCAGCCGGCGCCGGCCTCGACCAGCGCGCGGCAGGCCGCCTCCAGGTCGGCGGCCCCGGTCCAGCCGAGGGCCTGCTCGTCGTTGACAAGCAGGTGATCGACATAGGGGAACGCCGCTGCGATCCACTCGAACATGCCCGGGTCGCCGGGCGCGAGGGAGTCGAGCGAGGTGGTCACGCCGTTGTCGCGCGCGTGGGCGAGGATCTTCGCCGCGGCGTCGCCGCCCATGAACTCCGGTCCGCCGAGGTGCAGGTGGTCGGCTGCGGCGATCACGTCCAGCGGCGCGTCGTCGGGACCGTAGGCGCCGTTGGCGCCGATCACGTGGAACGCCGGCCGCGACCCGTCGGGGCGGATCGGGAGCACGCTCGCGGAGGTCTGGTGGTCCTCGCGGCGTACCAGGTGCTCGGTGTCCACGCCGTCGCGCTGCAGCAGCGAGAGCAGCTGGTCGCCGACCGCGTCGGTCCCGATGGCGCCGGCGCTGCGGACGGTCGCGCCGAGCTTGGCGAGCACCAGCGCGGTGCCGCCGGCGGGGCCGGCCGCGGTGACCCGGATCTCGTCGACCAGCTGGCCGTCCTGTCCTTCGGGGATCGACTCGACGTGGCGTACGAGCGTGTCGAGCACGTGTGCACCGAGGGTGACGACGGTGGGGGAAGTGGTCACGATTTCTCCTGGGATGAGGGGCGGGTGGTGCCGTAGCTGCGGGTCAGGGCGGCGTGGATCACGGCGGCCTGTTGTTCCTCGTCGAGGACGCGTGGGGTGCCGATGGCGGCGGCTCGCCAGTAGACGGTGCAGCCCCACTCCAGGAGCAGGGCCAGCTCGACCGCCTTGGCCAGGTCGGCCGCATGGGTGATCGCGCCGTGGTTGGCCATGAGCGCGCCGGCGCGGTCCTCGAGTGCCTCGATGACCAGCTCGGCGAGCTCCGGCGTGCCGAAGGTCGCGTACGGCGCCACCCGGACCGCGCCGCCGAGCGCCAGCAGGCCGTAGTGGACGCACGGCAGCTCGGTCAGGACGCACGACAGCGCGGTGGCCATCGGCGCGTGCGTGTGGACGATCGCGCCCGTCTCGCGGCGTCGGTAGAGCCCGAGGTGCAGGTCGACCTCGGAGGTCGGCGCGAGCTCACCCTCGACGATCTGCCCGTCGAGGTCGAGAACGGTCACCTGCTCCGCGGTCATCGTGGCGAACGATGCCCCGGTCGCGGTGATCGCGACGAGGTCACCGGAGCGCACGCTGACGTTGCCCGCCGTACCGATGACGAGCCCCTCGGTCGCCAACGCCCGACAGGCATCGGCGACCGCCTCTCGCTCCGGCGTCATCGTGCCCCTACCGGAGCGTCGTCGGTCGGGAGCACGGCGTCCGGGTGCTCGCGGAGCCAGCGCTGCTGTTCGCGGTTGCTCCGTGCCCCGTCCGGACGCGTCTTCGGTGCGGTCGCGCCGGCCACCCGCTGTTCGCCGAGCGCATTGAGCACGATCTTGCTGGTGGCCCGCATCCCGGCTGCGTTCGGGTGGTACGACACCCCCGCGAAGAGGTCGGTCCACTGGCCGCGCACCCACGCCGCGTCACCGGCGCAGGCGTCGTGGCCGAGAGCGGGCCCGTAGACATCGACGTACGTCGCGTCGTTGCCGGTCGCGGCACGCTTCATGACCGCGTTGAGCTTGCGGTTGAGGAAGTCGGCCCACGCGTAGTCGCCATCGGCGAACGGGACAACGTCGGGGCAGTAGCCGGTCGGCGGCAACAGCCTCGGGTAGCCGACGAGGACGACCTTCGCCCCCGGCGCGCGCTCCTTGATCAGGTCCACCGAGCGCTCCAGGTTGCGGCCGGTGTTGTCGAGGGCGGCCGAGAGCGTGTCGACCCCGTTGACCGTGTAGTGGTCGCGGCACGGCGCACCGGTGGGGTCCTGGTCGCGGTAGTCACCGCAGGTGATGATCGAGCCGAAGACGCCGTAGTCGTTGCCGCCCATCCCGAGCGTGACCAGGTCGGTGTCGAGGGTGACGGCGTCGAGCTGAGGCGACTGGCTCGCCAGGTTGAGCTCCGGCGTGGGCGTCGGCTGCGGCAGGCTGAGGTTGCTCGTGTCCGCCGACGAGCAGCTGACGTCCTGGAAGGCACCCGCCTCGTAGTAGATCCCGAGATCGGTCGCCAGCCACGCCGGGTAGTTGTTGTTGGAGCGGAAGCACCAGGTGCTGTTCCACGGGATCAGCGGCCCGGCGGTGTAGGAGTCACCCAGAGCGACGTACTTCTGGTACGCCGGTGCGTCGCGTGCCGGGTCGGCGGCGGCGGGCGCCACGGTGGCGCCGAGCACGGCACCCACGGTCAGAGTCGCTGCGATGACGCTCCGCAGTCGGGGTGTGACGGTCATCGGAGCTCCTCAGCTGCCTGCGACGGGATAGTGGTCGGAGTAGTCGGAGTAGGTGGTCCCGGCGTGATCCCATGGCGGCGACGTGGGCGTGAGGACCGTGTTGGTCCACACCCGCGGGCGTACGTGGCCGCGGCGATGCAGCACGTAGTCGAGGTGCTCCTGCCCGCCCGTGGCGAGCGGGTTCGTCGTCGGATCCCAGCTGAACGGATGCCCGGCGTACGCCGTCGGGGCGGTGGTGTCGGTGGCCGCGAGCATGTCGGCGTACTCCGCGGAGGCCTTGTCGACGTTGAGGTCGCCGGTCACGATGACCTGTTCGCCGGACGGGATCGCCAGGCCGTCCAGGAACTCGTCGATCGCCGCGAACTGCTCGGCGCGTACGGCCGCCCCGTCGCCGAAGCAGAGCGGGTCCTCCGCCTGGACGTGGGTGCCGACGACGTGGACCGGAGTGCCGTCGACATCGAGCTGCGCGTAGACGAAGCCCTTGTTGGACAGCGCGTCAGCGCCGCAGCCGCCGCTGTAGACGTACTGGACCTTGTGGGTGATCGGCCACTTGCTCAGGATCGTGACGCCGCCGTCCTCGGGGGTCAGCCAGGAGTACGCGCCGAGAGTCTCGTCCCAGCCCGACGTCGAGCGCCCGAGCACCGGCGTCTGGTGGGGATACTGCGCTGCGAGCCGGCTCTTGAGGGTCTCCGACGGCCCGTTGTCGAAGGCCTCGTCGAACACCACCACGTCGTAGCCCTTGACGTAGTCGGCCTTCGCGATCAGCTCCGCCCGGGTGCCGTTGGCCTTGCCACCGATGATCGGCGGCAGTATCTGCACGTTGTGCGTGAGCACTCGTACGCGCGGCGTGGCGGCCGCCGCGTCGGGCGCCGCCGTGGCGGACGCCGGGACCGCGAGCCCCGACGCCGCCAGCAGGGCGACCCCCACGACCCGAGCCGCGACCCGGCTCACGAGCTGACCCCGAAGACGGGCGACGTGCCGGTGAACGACGAGACCGTCCCGAGCAGGTTGCGCGCATCACCGAAGTAGCGGATCCGGTAGCTGCCGGGCGGCGTCCCTGGCGGGACGTCCCACGTGATCGTCACCTTGGAGGCCGCGATGCCGTCGCGAGTCCAGCGGAACTTCGTCGACCAGTCGCCGTCGTCTGCGACCCGCTGCCACGTCGTACCGACCTTGCGCTCGACGGCGAGGTAGCTGCCGCCGTGGTGCAGGCCGTTGTTGGGATGCGCGCCCGCGAAGACCACGCTGACCTGCTGTCCCGGGCGGTACGTCGGGGCGGGCCCGGTCAGGATGTCGCCGAAGCGGTGGCCGATCTGTGGCGCATCCATCAGCACGGCGCCACTCGGCGACGGCAGCTGCCACACGCTGCGGTCGCCCTCCTTCTCCCCCAGCGGTACGTCGACCCCGTCGTCCATCGCCGAGCCCAGGTCGGAGGCGACCTGCGCGAAGGCCGGCTGCTCGTAGCGGCCGAAGAGGGTGCTGGCGCCTTCGTACTCCTTGGAGTCGTACTCCTCGGGCGTGGTCAGGTAGTGCGCGTACGCGTTGGCGTAGCCCTGCACCAGGACGTTGTCCAGGTCAGTGCCGACCGCCTTTGCCACCGCCTGCCGGATCCGCAGACCCGCCACCACGGTCACCTCGGCCGGGATCCCGACCAGGTAGAAGTCGCCGATCCGCATCAGCTGCACCGGGAGCTTCTGCTGCACCAGGTCGAGGTCGCCCACGGGCAGGAGCACCTCCTTCGGCGACTGGCAGGCCTTGAGCTCGGGCGACCCCGTGTAGAGCGCTCCGGAGATCAGCCCGACCAGGGGGTTGCCGCCGTCCTTGCCCTCCTTGAAGATCGGCAGCCCGCCGCCACCGTCCTCGGTGCTGCCCGCCGCGAAGGACGCCCCGAGCGCCGCCGAGCACGTGCGGTGCGGCTTGCCGTCGGGGGTGAACTCCGGCCGTACGTCGATCTTGCTGAGGTCCACGTAGACGATCCGCGAGTCGACGCCGCCGCCGAGCGACCGCTTGTCGGAGTCGAGTCCGTCGCGGGCCGCGTCGAACATCCGGGTGCCGATGATGCGGGTGTTCTCGAACTCGTCCTTGGTCGGGCCGTCGGTCGGCTGCAGGTTGAGGTTGGGCGACATGTCGCCGGCATTGGTCTGCGCGAACGACGCGACGAAGTCAGGGGCGGTGTCGTCGATGTAGTCGACGCCGCGCACCTGCCGCTCCCAGACGTACTCCGCGTAGCCCTTGTTGTCGGGACTGATCAGCCTGTTGCCGGTCGACATGCTCGTGGCGTGGACGGGGAACCAGTTGATGACCCCGTCGAGCTCGCTATCCCGGCGTACCTGAAGCGTGGTGCTCTGGGTGTCGGTGCCGTTGGGGAAGTACGCCTTGTCGGCCTCCGGGTTGCGGTCGAACGCCTGCTTGGAGCGGTTGACGTTGGCGTTGGTCAGCTGGCTGGTCGACAGGCTGAGGTCCGCGGGCGCAAGGTCGGCGTCGGCGCGCGCGATCGAGGCGACGATGCCGTCGACGACCGCCCGGAAGGTCTTCTCGTGATAGCCGAGCGTCGTGATGTTGTAGAGGTTGTGGTGCGAGTACCCGCCCGGCCCGGCGTGGGTGTGGGTCGCGGTGAGCATGACGTTGCGCTCGCTGTAGAGGTCGCCGTACCGCTGCTCGAGCTTGGTGAGGACGGCGTCGCGTACGCCCTGGAAGATCATCCCGACGTCGGCCACGACGTGGACCACCCGCTCACCGCTCGCCGCGTCGGCGATCACGAAGGCGCGGGCGCGCTGACGCATGTGGATGCCCGTGGTGGTCTGCGCGAGGTCGGCGTAGCCCATCATCCCGTTCTCGCCCGGCTCGCCGGTGACGTCAGCGATGCCACGGCCGACGAGGTACGCCGACTCGGAGGCCGCGCTCGCGCTGCTCAGTCCCGGTCCGGGTGATGGCCCGAGCACCAGCACAGCGGCGACAAGGGCGGCGACAAGCAGGCTGGCGCACGTCGTACTCGAACGGTGGTGGCGCATCGATCGGATCCTCTCGCCGGGTTGCGGTGTGATGAGGATTACCTTTTTCATCGGTTCGGTCAATCGTCCTGGTCACTTGACCCACATGTTGGGACCCAAATATTTCGGATCAGGGTTCCGCGTCATGAACTGGAGCTTTCATCCGTCTCACAGGCGTCTCGTTTAGTGGAACGCTATGTTCACGTAAAACGTGACGCGCGTAACTTCGACGTGAGACGGTTCGTTTGAACGTTGCATGAGGGAGCACGACCTCCGTACGATTTCAGTGCGGTGATCACCAGGGGAGATTCGATGTCCGCTTCGCGCTACAGCCGCCTTCAGAAGGCGACCGCGCTCGTTCCGCTCGCCGTGCTGAGCGCGGCCTGGACGGTCAACGTCACCGGTCTGACGCAGTCGAGTGCCACCGCATCAGGGACCAGATACGACGACGCCTTCAGCCTGCCCGACGGGACATCGGTCCCGGCCGAGGCGATCGAGGCGCCGGCCAGCGTGTCGGCCTCGACCAACGAGGGCGACAAGTCGCTGCCCGGGACGGCCAGCGCCGCCGGGATCCCGTCCGCCGCGCTCGCCGCCTATCAGCGCGCGGCCACGGTCATCAACGCCGCGGACGCGGCCTGCAAGATCGACTGGCCACTGATCGCCGCGATCGGCCGGGTCGAGTCCAACCACGGACGCGCCAACGACAACCGCCTCAGCGCCGAGGGCGTCTCCACGCCCGGCATCTACGGGGTGCCGCTCAACGGCAAGGGCAACGTCGCCCAGATCACCGACACCGACGGTGGGCAGTACGACGGCGACACCGGCTACGACCGCGCGGTCGGCCCGATGCAGTTCATCCCCTCCACCTGGGCGATGGTCGGCGTGGACGCCGACGGCGACGGCAAGCGAAACCCGCAGGACATCAACGACGCCGCCCTCGCCAGCGCCGTCTACCTCTGCTCCGGCAACGACGACCTCTCCACCGACCAGGGCGCGCGAGCAGCGGTCTTCCGCTACAACCACAGCCAGTCGTACGTCACGACGGTGCTCGGTGTCGCCGAGGCCTACCGCTCCGGCGACTTCACCTCGATCCCGAACAGCACGGTCCCGGTCGACTACGCGATCCCGCGGATGGACGCGCCCAAGTCTTCGAAGCAGAAGGACCGCGAGTTCCGCGCAGGCGGCCAGCAGGCCGGCCCGCGCGGCGGCTCCTCCCAGTCTCCGTCCGGCCCGTCCAGCGAGGCTCCTTCCGGTGAGACTCCCGGCGGGAGCACCGGCGGCGGTGACGACGGCGGCAGCACCGGCGGGCCTACGGAGACGGTGACCGAGCCGCTCAAGGACACCGTCGAGACGGTCGTCGCCACGCCCGCTCAGATTCTCACCGCATGCCAGCGCGAGCTGGCGAAGTACCCGCTCCTGAGCGCGAACCAGTCGGGCCAGGCGTTGACCCAGTGCGTGAATGCCATGGCCAACAAGACGCTCGAGCAGGTCAACGCAACCGTCAGTAACGTTCTCACGCTGATCCTCAAGGGCATCCTCGGCGGCCTGTTCGGCGCACTCACCGGCAACTGATCCGATCAACGAAGGGCCCCGCCCTCCGGCGGGGCCCTTCGCATGTCTGGAGCGCTCAGGCGGCGGGCTCGTCGTCCTCGTACTCGGTGACGAAGGCGCGCCCGAGCTCGCGGACGGCGGCCAGGGAGGACGCGTCGGCGAGCAGGGAGCTGAGGTGGTAGTCGGCGACCGACTCGGCCAGGGCGTCGGAGCTCGCCGAAGCCTTCTCGTCGTCGCGCCGGCCGTGCCACAGTCGGTGCTGGGCGCCTTCGTTGAGCGAGAGCAGCATCAGCGCAGTGGCGGCGGGGTCGGTCTGACGAAGCTCACCGCTGGCGACGCCCAGCTCGAGGAGCTGGGCGGCCGCGTCACGCAGCTTGTCGCCGTCCTCCTCGAAGCCCGCGAAGACCTTCGGCTGCGCCAGCGCGGCCACCTCCAGCTCGTAGAAGTCGAGCGGGGCGGTGCACAGCTGACGTACGTCGGTGTAGAGGAAGGCGTAGAGCCGCGGAGCGGCGGGGCCGTCCTCCTCGAGAAGCTTCTCCGCGAGCGTGAGCGACTCGCGGTTCTTCTCCATCAAGGCGGAGAGGATCTCTTCCTTGGATTTGTAGTAGTAGTACATCGAGGACTGGCGCAGTCCGACGCACTCGGCGATCTGGCTGATCGTCGTCGCTGCGACCCCTTGAGCGGTGAAGAGCCTGGATGCCTCTTTGAGGATCTCTTCTCGCGGGTTCGCCGAATCCCGTCCACTGTTGCGCGGCCGACCGGTGCGCTTTGTGCTGCCCAACTCTCGATTGGTCACAGGCTCGAGTCTACTCTCAGGATATGTTCCACGTCACAGAGCTACCCGGCTGATCGAGCGAGAACGTCAGCCTCGCAGCCAGCCAGCTGCTTCGGTGGCCCAGTAGGTCAGAATGACGTCCGCGCCCGCCCTCTTGAAGGCGGTGAGTGTCTCCAGGATCGCCGGTTCGCGGTCGATCCAGCCGTTCGCGGCGGCGGCTTCCAACATCGAGTACTCCCCAGAGATGTTGTAGGCAGCCACCGGAACATCGACAGACTCACGCACTCGCTGAAGGACGTCGAGATACGGGAGCCCGGGCTTGACCATCACGATATCGGCACCCTCGGCGACGTCAAGGAGCGCCTCGCGGACACCCTCCAGCGCGTTGGCCGGATCCTGCTGATAGGTGCGCCGGTCGCCCTTGAGCGAGGAATCGACCGCCTCGCGGAACGGGCCGTAGAAGGCCGAGGCGTACTTCGCGGAGTAGGCGAGGATCGAGACGTCGGTGTAGCCGGCGCCATCGAGAGCATCGCGGGTCACCGCGACCTGGCCGTCCATCATCCCGGACGGACCGACCATGTGGACGCCGGCCTCGGCGTGCGCGATCGCCATCTGGGCGTAGATCTCGAGAGTGGCATCGTTGTCGACCGAGCCGTCCTCCGCGAGGACACCGCAGTGACCGTGGTCAGTGAACTCGTCCAGGCACAGGTCGCTCATCACGGTGAGCGCGTCGCCCACCTCGGAGACGACATCGGCGATGGCCACGTTGAGGATGCCCTCGGGGTCCAGCGCACCGGAGCCAACCGCATCCTTCGTCTCCGGGACACCGAAGAGCATGATGCCGCCGATGCCGGCGGTCGCGGCCTCGGCCGCGGCCTTCCGCAGCGACTCCCGGCTGTGCTGGACGACCCCGGGCATCGTCGAGACCGGGACGGGCTCATCGATGCCTTCGCGCACGAACGCGGGCAGGACCAGGTTGGCGGGACGTACGGCCGTCTCCGCGACCATCCGGCGCATGATCGGCGTGCGGCGCAGCCGGCGGGGACGGATCACGGGCTTCTCGATGCTCATCGGCACTCCATCGCAAAAGGGTACGTTCCACGGTAATGCAACAGCCGCGTGCACCCACACTCGGGAGCACGCGGCTGTTGCCGTCGAACGGTCGGTTCAGGAGGTGCGCGAACGGCGTCGCGACGCCGGGCGCCGGTCGGACGGCTTGGTGACCGGCAGGCCCTGCTCGACCAGCGAGGCGCGACGCGCGGCACCGAAGGCGGCGAGCGCCTCGGTGAGCGCCTCGATCGACGGCTCGGGCGACATCACGTCGACCCGCAGGCCGTGCTCCTCGGCGGTCTTGGCGGTGGCCGGACCGATCGCCGCGATCACCGTGGAGGTGTGCGGCTTGCCCGCGATGCCGACCAGGTTGCGGACCGTGGACGAGGAGGTGAAGACCACCGCGTCGAACTTGCCCGTCTTGATCGCGTCGCGGGTCGGCGCGGGCGGCGGGGCCGCCCGCACGGTGCGGTAGGCCGTGACGTCGTCGCACTCCCAGCCGAGATCGACCAGGCCGGCGATGAGGTTCTCGGTGGCGATGTCGGCGCGCGGGAGGAAGACCCGGTTGATCGGGTCGAGGTCCGCGTCGTACTCCGGCCACACCTCGAGCAGGCCGGCGGCCGACTGGTTGTCGGTGTTCGGCACCAGGTCGGGGCGCAGGCCCCAGGCCTCGAGCGCCTGCCCGGTCTTCTCACCGACAGCGGCGATCTTCAGACCGGAGAAGGCACGGCAGTCCAGGCCGTACTCATCGAACTTCTCGCGTACGGCACGCACCGCGTTGATCGAGGTGAAGGCGATCCAGTTGTAGCGGCCCTCGACCAGGCCGCGTACGGCCTTGTCCATCTGCTGCGGGTTGCGCGGCGGCTCGACGGAGATCGTCGGCACCTCCTCGGGCACAGCACCGAAGCCCTTCAGCTTCAGCGACAGCGCGGGCGCCTGCTCCTTGGTGCGGGGCACCAGCACGCGCCAGCCGAAGAGCGGCTTCGTCTCGAACCACGAAAGCGTCTCACGCAAGCTGACCACCTTGCCGATCACCACGATCGCCGGCGGCGCCATCCGTGCGGCGCGAGCGTCGACGGCGATGTTCTCCAGCGTCGACTCTACCGTCGACTGCTCGGTCGTGGTGCCGACGCGGGTGATCGCGACCGGGGTCTTGGCCGAGCGGCCCGCCGCGACGAGCTCCTTGGCGATGTCGCCGATCATGCCGACACCGGAGAGGAGAACCAGGGTGCGGTTGTCGGCGTACTGGCTCCAGTCGATCTTCTCGTTGCAGGTGACGACCGCGACCTCTTGGTGGTCCTTGGTCGTCAGCGGGATGCCGGCGTACGCGGGAACGGCCGACACCGACGAGACGCCGGGGACGATCTCAAAGCCGATGCCCGCCTTGGCGCAGGACTGCGCCTCCTCGGGGCCGGAGGCGTAGAGGAAGGGGTCGCCGGTCATCAGGCGCACGACGCGCTTGCCCAGCTTCGCCTGCTTGACGACGGCCTTGGCACGGGCGGCGTTGGCCAGGGGCTGGCCGTCCACGCCGAACCCGCCGTCGATGAACTCGGGTCCGACCGGTTCCGGGGTCTCTTCACCCTCGGCCGGCTCGACCGGCTCGGGGATGCCGAGTACGCCGCGCACCATCGAAGCGTGCTCGGGGGCCTCGGTCACGACAACATCGGCCTGCTTCAACAGGTCGATCGCCCGTACCGTCAGCAGCTCAGGGTCACCGGGACCGCTGCCGACGAAGGACACCCAGCCCAGTGGGGTGGCCGAGCTGTGCTCGGCCGTCTGCTCGGTGGTCTTTGCTCGGGTCATGCGTTGTGCACCTTGTCCTGCTCGGGAGCGGTCTGGGGGGAACCGCCCGTGTCCATGACAGCCTGTCCGGGGTCAGTGGTGGGGTCGTCGGTCAGGTCTGCTGCGCCCTCGGCGAGCATCTCCTCGGCGAGCCGACGCCCGACGCCTGCGGCGTCGTCGAGCGGCCCGGATGCGGAGAGTCGGATCGAGAGCGAGCCATCGAGTGAGAGCGCCACTGCCCGCACCCACAGCTCTGGTCCTTCCTCACCCTCAACCACGTCGGCGAGGGTCCCGATGGGCGCGGCGCAGCCACCTTCGAGGGTGGCGAGCACCGCGCGTTCCGCCTCGACAGCCGCTCGGGTGGGCGAGTCGTCGAGGGAGGTCAGAATCTTGCGTACGTCGGCATCGGCGTCGCCTGCGCGACACTCGACCGCCAGGGCCCCCTGACCAGGAGCGGGCAGCACCTGGATCGGGTCGAGGACCTCGGTGATCTCGTCGAGCCGGTCGATGCGGGCCAGGCCGGCACGCGCGAGGACGACCGCGTCGAACTCGCCAGAGCGGACCTTGCCGATGCGGGTGTCCACGTTGCCGCGGATGCCGGCCAGCTCCAGGCCGAGGCCGAGGGCCTTGATCTGGGCGACGCGGCGCGGCGAGCCGGTGCCGACCCGCGAGCCCGGCGGGAGCTCACCGAGGGTGAGGCCGTCGCGGGCGACGATCACGTCGCGCGGGTCCTCGCGCGGCAGGATGGCGACCAGCTCGATGCCGTCCTCGGGGTAGGTCGGAAGGTCCTTGAGCGAGTGGACCGCGAGGTCGATCTCCTTGGCATGGAGCGCGTCGCGCAGCGCACTGACGAAGACGCCCGTCGAGTTCGCGCTGGTCAGCGGGGTGTTCGCCGCCTGGGTGCGATCGCCGTCGGAGACGATCTCGACCAGCTCGACGATGTGGCCCTGGGCGCGGAGCATCTCCGCCACGAGGGTCGACTGGGTGACGGCGAGCTGGGATCGGCGGGTGCCGAGACGAAGAGTTCTCATGAGGGGTCTCCTGGGACGTCGGCCCGGGTCACCGCAGAGACGGCCTCGGGGTCGAGCGCGAAGAGCTCGGCCAGTGCAGCGGCGTAGGACACCGCGCCGGTCTCGTTGGCGAGCTCCTTGACCCGGACGGTCGGCTCGTGGAGCAGCTTGTCAGCCACGCGGCGTACGGCGTGCAGCACCTCCGCGCGGGTGGCCTCGTCGAGGCCGGGCAGCTTGTTGTCGAGGCGTTCCATCTCGGCGGCGACGACACCGGTGGCCATGCTCCGCAGCGCGACCACCGTCGGGGTCACCGCGGACTGGCGACGAGCGCTGAGGAACGCCGCGACCTCCTGGGTGACGATGTCGCGGACCGCGAGCACCTCCTTGCCGGCGGGCGAGGCGTGCAGTTCGTCGGCGAGGGCGGCCAGGTCGATCAGGGTGACGCCCGGGAGCGAACCCGCGGCGGGGTCGATGTCGTGGGGCAGAGCCAGGTCGATCAACGCGATCGGGCGGCTGCTGCGGTCACCGACCATCTCCGCCGGGATGAGCAGCCCGCTCGCGCCCGCGCAGGTGATGACGATGTCGGCGGCCGCGATCTCCTCGGCCAGCGTGTCGAGCGAGGCGGAACGCGCCGAGTATTCCTTGGCGAGGCGCTCGGCGTTGGCCGTGGTTCGGTTGACCACGACGACGTCGGCGGCTCCCAACCGGGACACGGTCGCGGTGGCCAGCCCGGCCATAGCACCGGCGCCGACGACGGCGACCCGCTTGCCGCGTACGTCACCCACGGCTCGCGCGGCGCGGTCCAGCGAGGCGGTCACCAGCGATGGGGCGGCCTGGTCGATGTCGGTCTCCGCGCGCGAGCGCTTGCCGACTCGCAGCGCCTGCTGGAACAGGCTGTTGAGCGCCGGTCCGACCGTGCCCATCTCCTGGCCGAGCTGCAGGGCCGCGCGGGCCTGCCCGAGGATCTGGCCCTCGCCCACGGCCATCGAGTCGAGCCCGGCGGCCACCTTGAACAGGTGGGAGACGGCACCGTCGTCGTAGTGGACGTAGAGATGCGGCAGCATCGTCTCGAGCGTCTGGCCGGCGCCCTCGATGATGCGGCGCGAAAGCTCCTCGACGGAGCCGTGGAAGCGCTCGACCTCGGTGTAGATCTCGAGGCGGTTGCAGGTCGCGATGACCGCTGCCTCGCTGACATGCTCACAACCAGCCACGTCGGTGAGGAGCTTCTGCAGGCCGTCCGCGTCCACCGACGCCGCCTCGAGCAGCGAGACCGGCGCAGAGTTATGTGAGATGCCGACAACAAGGACACTCATGCCGGCGCCTCCGTCGAGGAGGAGCAAGGATACGGACCCGCCGGCCTGAGGCTTACTGTCGTTCGCTGGCGCTCACTCATGCGGTGATCCCTTCCTCGGAACCATTGTCCACCGTCTCCACAGCTTCTGCAGCCTTGCGCGACTCGTGATACGCGAGGATCTGCAGCTCGATGGAGAGATCGACCTTGCGTACGTCGACGCCGGACGGCACGTTCAGGACGGCGGGCGCGAAGTTGAGGATGCTGCTGATGCCGGCCGCGACCATCGCGTCGGCGACGTCCTGGGCCGCGGTCGCGGGCACCGAGATGACCCCGATCGAGACCTGCTCGGCCGCGACGATCTCGGCCAGGTCGGCGAACGGCCGGACCTCGAGCCCGGCGACCGTCCGGCCCTGCATCGGCGCGGCCGCGTCCAGGAGGGCGACGGTGCGGAAGCCGCGGCTGCTGAAGCCGGAGAAGTTGGCGAGCGCCTGGCCCAGGTTTCCGATACCGACGATGATGACCGGCCAGTCGTGGGTCACGCCGATCTCGCGGGCGATCTGGTAGCTCAGGTAGTCGACGTCGTAGCCGACCCCACGAGTGCCGTAGGAGCCCAGGTAGGAGAGGTCCTTGCGCAGCTTGGCCGAGTTGACCCCGGCGGCCGTCGCGAGCTCCTCGGAGGAGCAGGAGACGATGTTGCGCTCGGCGAGCGAGGTCAGCGCCCGGAGGTAGACCGGAAGCCGGGCGACTGTCGCCTCGGGGATGTCCCGGTGGGGGTCCTGGGCACCGCTGCCCTCGCCCGTATTCGTACTCCGTGCCGTCACGCTCTGCTCTTTCAATGCCGGCGCCACAGACGGGGGCTTTTTAGCCCGGGATCGCCCTGCGGCTCAGCCACCATACGGAGTTTGTGACCGTGAGAACAAACTCGGAGACCGTCGGCTAGCACACGTGTTTGCGGAGTTGGCAGAGGGGGGTTGTTCAGGGTATTGGGCCGATCGACAGTTATTCTGGGGAGCGCGCCAGCGCTGTCCTCAGCCGCTCCTCGGAGACACGCCAGAAGTCGTGCTGCTTCCCGTCGACGTACGTGACGGGCACCTCGTTCGTGAATCGCTCGCGCAGTTCCTCGTCGGCGTCGATGTCCACCTCGGTGTAGTCGTCCCCGACCACCTTCTCGAGGACCAGCCGAGCCTCGTCGCACAGATGGCAGCCCTGACGGGAGTAAAAGGTCACACGCGGTTCCATCCGACCATCTTGACACCTGGGTCCCCTCACGGCGTCCGGACCACTACTGTTGGCGAAATGAGCAGCGCCAGCGACCGCCGCCGTGCCGAGTTGCGGCGAAAAGACCTCAAACGCCGCTCGGCTCTCGCCGGCGAGGCGTCGGCCGCGGCAGCGGAGATCGAGGCCTGGCTCTATCCGACGGCCGGAGACCCGACGGCGGCAGCCTTCTTCGACGTGGACAACACGATCATGCAGGGCGCGACGATCTTCCATCTGGCCCGCGGCCTGCACCGGCGCAAGTTCTTCCGTACGCGGGACATCGCCTCGGCTGCGTACAAACAGGCCTACTTCCGGGTGGCCGGCGTCGAGGACCCGGCCCACATGGAGTCGGCGCGCTCGTCGGCGCTCTCGTTCATCCGCGGCCATCGCGCCGAGGAGGTCGAGAGCCTGATGGAGGAGATCTTCGACGAGGGCATGGCCCACCGGATCTGGCCCGGCACCCGGGCCCTCGCGCAGACCCATATCGACCAGGGGCAGCGGGTGTGGCTGGTGACCGCGGCGCCCGTCGAGGCTGCGCGAGTCATCGCCCGGCGGCTCGGACTCACCGGCGCTCTCGGGACGGTGGCGGCCACCGAGGACGGCGTCTACACCGGCGCGCTGGTCGGCGAGATGCTCCACGGGCCGGCCAAGGCGGAGGCGGTCAAGGCGATCGCCGCCCGGGAGAGCCTCGATCTATCTCGCTGTGCGGCCTACTCGGACTCCTACAACGATCTGCCGATGCTCTCGCTGGTCGGGCAGCCGTGCGCGATCAATCCGGATGCGCGCCTGCGCGCCCACGCGCGCGCGAAGGGCTGGCCGATCCGTGACTACCGCACCGGGCGCAAGGCCGCCCGGGCCGGCGTGGTGACCGCGGCGCTCGGCGGTGCGGCCACGGGGGCGATCGCGGTGGCGATCGCGCTCCGCGGACGGCGGGACTGATCACGCCGTTGGCGACCTGTATGCAGTGCCGGGTATTCGCCGCTCTGTCAGGAAATTGCCAACACACGCCGAGGCAACTTCGGCTCGGGACCTGACATCGGGATGCCCTAACCCGTAAGGTTGGGCTCGCTCAGGGGGAGTCTTCGGGAGGGACCCACATGTCGCGCCGCGCCAATGACGTCCATCGTCGCTTGGATGCGCTGCGCGCTGCGGTCGAGCTCTTGATGAACGAGGGCTACGAACCCGCCTACGCCGGCGTTGCCGGTGCGTCCGGTCCGCTCGCCGAGCCCGAGCGTCGCGGCTCGGGTGGCACCCACGAGTCCAAGCCCCGCTCCGACAACGAGCCGGACGACGACGCCGAGCTCGCCACCTCCTCGGAGGAGAGCGAGGCCGACCGCACCCGGCTGATCGCGCTCGTCGAGCTCGCCCGTAAGGGCGACAAGGAGGCGTTCGGCCTCCTCTACGACCACTACCACGGCGCGGTCTACCGGTTCCTCTTCTACCGGACCCGCTCCACCCAGGTCGCCGAGGACCTGACCTCGGAGACGTTCTTCCGGGCGCTCCGCTCGATGACCGGCTTCCGCTGGCAGGGCAAGGACTTCGGTGCCTGGCTGATGACCATCGCGCGCAACCTGGCCACGGACCACTTCAAGGCGGGACGTACGCGCCTGGAGATGACCACCGAGGACATGGGCCAGCACGACTCCTCCTCGGACGGGCCCGAGAAGATCGTGATGGCCGGGATCACCAACGAGATGCTGCTCGGCGCTCTCTCCAAGCTGCCGGACGAGCAGCGCGACTGCATCATCATGCGTTTCCTCCAAGGGCTGTCAATCGCGGAGACAGCCGCTATCCTCGGGCGCAGCGACGGAGCCGTGAAACAGCTCCAGCTGCGCGGGATTCGCAATCTCGCCAAGCAGATGCCTGACGGGATCCGCTGATGACTGTGTTCCGCACCACCTTGAATGCTCGACCGGTTGCCGTAACCCGCGGCCGGGGCGACTCGTTGTCCGACATGGCAGCACCTTGTGCGCAGCTGTTTCGACGAATCCCTGACAGCCGATACCGAGTAGGAACCCCCCGATGAGCCCGGCATTCCCGGCGCGAAAGCGCGCCGACGAGTTCGACCGAATGGTCGCGGCTGCTGCCGCGACGGATCGGCGTGCCTCGCAGTCTGCCGACGAGCTTCGTGATCTGGCCGTCTTCGCTTCGTCGCTCTCCACTCTCAGCGACTCCGCTGTCCCCAGTCGCGACTTCTCCGTCTCCCTCCGCGAGCGCCTCATGGAGGCCGCCGACACCGACCTGGTGCCCGCGCCTCGCATCGAGAAGACCGTCGAGCGCAAGCTCACGGTCGGTCCCGTGCGCCGGCCGCGCCGGCAGCGCAAGCTGGCTGTCGCCTTCGCCGCGATGGCGATCGTCGGCGGCACCGCGGGAGCCGCGGCCGCGTCCCAGACCGCTCTGCCCGGTGACTCGCTCTACCCGGTCAAGCGTGCCGTGGAGAACGTATCCGCCGGATTCACCGTCAGCACCCAGGCCCGTGGCATCCGAATCCTCGAGGACGCCGGCACCCGCCTGCGCGAGGCCAAGTCGCTGGTCGCCGACGCGCCGATGACCGACGCCGAGCGGGTCACCTCGACGCTCGAGACCTTCTCGCGTCAGGCCGCGCACGGCTCCGACCTGCTGATCAGCGACTTCGAGCAGTCCCAGGACAACGACTCGCTCGCCCAGCTGCGTACGTTCGCGGCCGATGGCGTCGAGGAGCTCGCCGAGCTGAGCCCGAAGGTGCCCGAGCGGGCCGAGCCGGCCGTCTCCGACGCCGCTCAGACCCTCGTGCTGATCGACCAGGCCGCCGCCCAGCTCTGCCCCACCTGCGAGGGTGGCATCACCGAGCTTCCCGCGACGCTGGTCTCCAGCCTCACCTCCGACATCGACGGGCTGCTTCCGGCAGACACTGTCGTCGAGGCCGAGGCGCTGCCGCCGCTCACCCAGGACGACAACGCCCTCGACCTGCCCTCCATCGACCCCGACAAGATCGGTCCCGGCTCGGTGACCGACCCCAAGGGCGAGAAAGACGAGGCGGAGAAGCCCTCCGAGGAACCGGAAGAGGACGGCAGCATCCTGCCGACACCCTCCGCCCCCTCCGACGGCGATCCCTCCGAGGACCCGGACACCGACCCCGGCACCGTGACGGACCCCGTCACCGGTCTGGTCACCGGCGTCACCGGCCTGGTCGGCGACGTGCTCGCCGGCGCCACCGGCCTCCTCACCCCCTGACCCAAGCCGAAGCGTCACTGGCGTCGGTCGAGTTGGCACACGCGTGCCGTCTCGACCGGCGCAGCTGACTTCTCGGCCGGCGGGGGTGACGTGGGGCGGGTCAGCCGAAGACGGAGGCGCGCTCGCCCAGCAGGCGGTAGAGCGTCTGCTGGATCGTCTCGCGCACCTGGTCGGTGACGTTGAAGACCAGCATCGGGTCGTCGGCCTCCGAGGCGTCGTACGCATCGGTGCGGATCGGCTCGCCGAACTCGATCAGCCACTTCGACGGGAGCGGGATGAGACCCAGCGGCCCGAGGAGCGGGAAGAACGGCGTGATGGGCAGGTAGGGCACGCCGATGACCTTGGCGAGGGCCGGGATGTTGCCGACCAGCGGGTAGATCTCTTCGGCGCCGACGACGGAGAGTGGCACGATCGGGACGCCGGTGCGCAGGGCGGAGGAGACGAAGCCGCCGCGGCCGAAGCGCTGGAGCTTGTAGCGCTCGCTGTAGGGCTTGCCGATCCCCTTGAAGCCCTCGGGCCATACGCCGACCAGCTCGCCGTTGCGCAGCATCCGCTCGGCGTCCTCGCTGCACGCCAGCGTCGCGCCCGCCTTGCGGGCGATGTTGCCGACGATCGGCAGTCGGAAGACCAGGTCCGCGCCGAGCGGGCGCAGATTGCGACCGAGCTCGTCGTGGATCGAGACCATCGTCATCAGGCCGTCCATCGGGATGGTGCCGGAGTGGTTGGAGACGATCAGGGCGCCGCCGTCGGTCGGGATGTTCTCGATGCCGCGGACCTCGACCCGGAACCACTTCTCCTTGATCGGCCGCAGCACGGCCAGCATGAAGCGTTGGGTGAGCTCGCGGTCGAAGCCGTATTCGTCGACGGAGTATTCGCCGGAGATCCGGCGGCGCAGGAACACGATGAACCGAGCGAGCTGCTCCTCCCACTCGGCACCGAAGACCTCTTTGGCGGCACTCTCCAGCGCCGCGGCCCAGTCGGCCGCCGGGATCGCCCGCAGCGGGTGGCGCTCGCGCGCCGTGGTGCCGGTGAAACCCTGGGCGGGGGACTCAGTCACCGGGCGCTCCTGTCAGTCGGCTCTCCAAGGCGGCCAGCGCACGGTCGGCACGGTTCGCGGACGGCATCACGCTGTCCGCGAAGTCTACGACCGTGTCCTCGGTGGTGTATCGAGGTTCGAAGCCCAGCAGGGAGCGCATCCGCGTGGTGTCGACGCCGCGACCGTAGGTCAGCAGCGCCCTCAGCTCGGCGGGATACTCGCCGCCACCGAACCTCGCCAGACCGAACAGAGGCTCGGGGATCGGCACAGTCATCCGCTGCAGCCGCCGCGCGACCTGCGAATGGGTCAGCACGCCGTCGCCGGCGACGTTGAACGTCCCGGGGACCCCGGTGCGTACGGCATGCTCCAGGACGCCGTAGAGGTCCTGCTCGTGGAGGAACTGCAGACGCGGGTCGAAGCCGAGCACGTTGGGTACGACGGCGCGCCGGAAGTGGGACGCGATCGGGCTGACCACGCTCGGCCCGAGGACGTTGGCGCAGCGCAGCACCGTGACGGCGATGTCCGGGCGACGACGGGCGAAGCCGCGTACGTAGGACTCGATGTCGGCCGCGTCTCGGGCATAGCCGGAGGACGGGGTGCGCCGCGGCTCCATCGACTCGGTGAACATCGCCGGGTCGCGGCTGCTCGCCCCGTAGACCTGGGTCGTCGACTTCACCACGACCTGGCGCAGGGACGGAGCGGTCTGACAGGCCGCGAGGAGCTGCATCGTCCCGATGACGTTGAGCTCCTTCATCGTCGAACGACCCCCGGTGGTGCCGGGGGTCGCGATGACGCTGAGGTGGACGACGGTGTCGACCTCCTCCTTGGCGATCACCTTGGCGATCACCGGGTTGCGGATGTCGGCGCGGACGAATCCGACCTTGCCGATGTCCCCGCGAGGCGGTGCGACATCGACGCCGATCACTCGCTCGACGTTCGGGTGGCGGGCGGCAGCGCGCGCAAAACGGCGCCCGAGGTCACGCGAGACCCCGGTGACCAGGAGGACCCGACCCTGCTGCCCGCCTCGGGCTTCGCTTCGGCCAGGTCCGGTGCGTTCCGCCACCTACGCCACGAACGTCACTTGCCGAGCTTGCGGCGCTGGACGCGAGTCTTCTTGAGCAGCTTGCGGTGCTTCTTCTTCGCCATGCGCTTGCGACGCTTCTTGATGACAGAACCCACGGGGAACCCTTCACGATCGTTGCAGAGAATGCCGGCCCTGTGCCGACGCGGCCACTCACCGCAGCGCGCGGCAAACAGACCTAGGGGGTAAGACTAACGAAGCCAGGGCACCCACAGAGAATCGGTGACCCGATGTGACCGGTGTTGCCCCCGCGCCCTACGTGCAGGGCGCGGGGTCCGACAACTAGCCCGCGTTGTAGAACGAGCTCTTGAGGTATTCGTTCGCGTCGTCCTCCCGAACCCGGAAGGAACGACCGACACGTACCGCAGGCAGCTCGCCCGAGTGAACCAACCGGTAGACCGTCATCTTGGATACGCGCATCATCGACGCAACCTCGGCAACGGTCAGGAACTTGCTGTCAGAGATGTCTCCAGAAGGAGTAACCATCTGCTTCCACCGTTCTCTCTCGAGTGATCGCGACGCCGGCGGCTTCCCCACCGCCGGTCCAAAACGCGATCCCAAAGTGAGAATAGGGCCTGATGTGACTGATGGGGAAGGGGACACCCCTGAGAATCTCACATACCACCGGCGTGTCGAGTTGCATTTGGGCGCGACGAACTGCGGTTTCTAGACCGTCCCGAAACTATGTGACCGGGCTACGGCATCGGGTCGAGCCCGTGCAGCGGGAACACCGCTGTGCGAGTCGCGTGGACCTGCCGGTCCAGCCACGTGCCGGGGTCATATCCGCTCCCCCAGTCGCGGTAGGCCGGTTCACGTCCGTCCGTCATACGCAACGGTGCGACCCTCCCGAGGCGCGTCTGCACGTGCTCACGCCAGCCACCTGGCACGTCGAGCGTCGGCTCCAAGGGATTCCCCGACACTAGCGCAAGAAGGTGCGTCCATGCGCGTGGCACGACGTCTACGACCGCATAACCACCGCCGCCGAACGCCACCCACTTGCCCGCGCACACCTCGTGGGCGAGCTCGTGGAGCGCGACGTACGCCGCCCGCTGGCCGTCCACGCTGAGCGCCAGGTCGGCGAGGGGGTCGTCGGTGTGCGAATCGCAGCCCTGCTGGGTCACCAGGATCTCCGGCTGGAACTCACGGATCAGGTCGGGTACGACGGCATGGAAGGCGCGCAGCCAGCCGTGGTCGGCCGTGCCGGGAGGCAGCGCGACGTTGACCGCGGTCCCCTCGGCTTCCGGCCCGCCGACCTCCTCGGCGAAGCCGGTGCCGGGGAAGAGCAGCTGGCCGGTCTCGTGGAGGGAGATCGTCAGGACGCGTGGGTCGTTCCAGAAGGCCCGCTCGACGCCGTCGCCGTGGTGCACGTCCACGTCGACGTACGCGACCTTCTTGACGCCCTGGTCGAGGAGCCACTGGATGCCGGCGGCGACGTCGTTGTAGATGCAGAAGCCTGCGGCGCGACCGCGCATCGCGTGGTGGAGGCCGCCCATGATGTTGGCGCTGTGCAGGCTCTCGCCGGAGTAGACCTGGCGGCAGGCCTCGATGCTCGCGCCGACGATGTGGGCGCTGGCGTCGTGGATGTGCGCGAAGACCGGGTCGTCCTCGGTGCCGAGGCCGTGGGCGAGGTCCGACTCCCCGCTCCGCCCGGCCTTCATGACCGCCTCGATGTAGCTCTCGTCGTGGATCGTGAGCAACTGCTCCGGGGTGCCCATCGGCGCCTCGACGACCTTCAGGTGCTCGAGTACGCCGAGCTCGCCGGCCAGGCGCATCGTCAGGTCCACCCGGATCGGCGCCATCGGGTGAGTCGGGCCGAAGTCGTAGTCGGCCAGGCTCTCGTCGAAGACGACCGTCGAGTGCCCCTGGCACGAGGTCGGCCACGTGGTCGGCGGAGTCGTCATGGGCCACACGGTATCCGTGACGTGTGCGACACTGGAGAGGTGTTCAGCATTCGTTCCACCCAGTGGTGGTCCGCCTCTTAGGCGGTCCACCCGATTGTTGAGCACTCACATCAGGCCGCCCACGGGCGGCCTTTCTCGTTGATCGTCGCTGACCCGTGGGCCTCACCACGAAAGGTCCACCATGACCAGGCGACTCTCCCTCATCACTCCCTCCGGCCGGCTCACCCTCGGCAACCTGCTCGGCGCGCTGCGGCCGATGCGATGTATCGAGCCTGTCGAGATGGCCGCAACGGCCGACTCGGACGCCTTCTACGGGCTCTCCGACCTGCACGCGCTGACGCTGCCGCACGAACCGTCGGTGCTGCGTACGCGGACGGAGGAGATGGCTCTCCTCCTGATGGCGTCCGGGCTCGAACCGGCCACGTTGTTCATCCAGTCTCACGTCCCCGCGCATCGGTCGCTCAGCTATCTGCTCGAGTGCGTCGCGCACACCGGCGAGCTGGGCCGGATGATCCAGTTCAAGGAGAAGTCGCGCCGCGTGGGGGCATCGGTGCGCGCCTCGCTGTTCACCTATCCGGTGCTGATGGCGGCCGACATCCTGCTCTACGGAGCGACCGAGGTGCCCGTCGGCGACGACCAGCGTCAGCACGTCGAGCTCGCCCGGGACATCGCGATCCGGTTCAACACGACGTACGGCCGGGTCTTCTCGGTCCCCCAGGCCGTGCACCCCGAGGCCGGGGCCCGGATCATGGATCTGGCCGAGCCGACGCGCAAGATGTCGAAGTCGGCCGGTGACGCGCATCCGGGGTCGATCTTCCTGCTGGACGATGCCGATGTCGTACGTCGCAAGGTGGCTCGTGCGGTCACCGACTCCGCCGGAGACGTCTCCCGCGACGAGGAGCGGCCGGGGGTCACCAACCTGATCGACATCCTCGAGGCCTGCGGCGGATCGGCCGCCGGGCTGTCGAACTACGGCGGCCTGAAGGCCGCGGTCGCCGACGCGGTCATCGCCGAGCTCGAGCCGATCCAGAAGCGCTACCGCGAGCTCGCCTCCGACCGGGCGTACGTGACGGAGGTGTACGCCGCCGGCGCGGAGAAGTGCCGCCAGGCAACGGCTCCGGTCCTGGCCGCGGCGGAGGCGGCGATCGGTCTGGCATGAGCCTCCGACGGGTGTAACACGTCGTTCGTCGGACTTTTCGCCCTTCCTGACAGGGCGATAAGTCCGACGAACAGCGTGTTACACGGGGCTGGCCCGCTCAAATCCGTACGTCGGCCAACTCGCGAACCTGAGCCGGCTGCGGGCGCAGGTAGACCACGAAGGTGACCAGGGCGCAGATGGCGTAGAAGATCGTGAAGGCGATGAACGCCGACTTGGTGGCGTCGAGGGGGTTGTCGACCCACGGGCTGTTGAAGGCGATCGGTATGAAGAACCCGCCGATCGCACCGACGGCGCCGATGATGCCGACCGCGGCGGAGGACCTCTTGGTCGCGCCGGCCAGCGCGGTCTCGCGCTCGGCGGTGCCCGGCGTGGTGGCCAGCTCGGCCTCACGACGGAAGATCGACGGGATCATCTTGTATGTCGAACCGTTGCCGATGCCGGTCGAGGCGAAGACCAGCATGAAGAAGCCCAGGAAGACCGGGAACCAGGACTGGTTCTCGAACGCGATCGCGGGGGTCGCGTCCGGGTTCGGCGTGAGCTGCATCAGGGTCCACAGCACCCCGAGGGTGAAGACGACCAACCCGATGAACGCGCCGAGGGTGACCTTCGCGCCGCCCCAGCGGTCGGCCAGCCAGCCGCCCAGCGGCCGGGTCGCGGAGCCGATCAGCGCGCCGAGGAAGGCGAAGTAGGCGAAGTAGATGCCGGTCCCGAGCGGCGCCGGCTCGGGCACCCAGAAGTTGAGCTTGATCAGCAGCGGCATCGCGGCGGAGTAGCCGATGAAGGAACCGAAGGTGCCGATGTAGAGGAACGACATGATCCAGGTCTGCTTCGACTTCACCACCGAGAGCTGTTCCTTCGGGGAGGACTTGGCGTCAGTGATGTTGTCCATGAAGAAGAAGGCCGCGAAGATCGCGATGACGGCCAGCGCCGCGTAGACGAACGCGGCCCGCTCGAGATGGATGCCGCCGTCGGAGGCCTTGATCAGCCCGAAGATGCCGGCACCACCGACGATGACCGGCAGCAGGAACTGGATGAGCGCGACGCCGAGGTTGCCGCCGGCGGCGTTGAGGCCGAGCGCGGCGCCCTTCTTCGCGGATGGGTAGAAGAAGTTGATGTTCGCCATCGAGGAGGCGAAGTTTCCGCCGCCGAGACCGGCCGTGGCGGCGATGACGCAGAAGACCCAGTAGGGCGTGGTCGGCTGGGTGACGGCGTACGCGAAGCCGAGGGTCGGCACGAGCAGCAGCGCGGCCGACATCATCGTCCAGTTGCGGCCACCGAACTTCGGCACCGCGAGGGTGTAGGGCACCCGCAGCAGCGAGCCGACCAGGTTGGGGATGGCGATCAGGAAGAACAGCTGGCTCGGGGTGAAGTCGAAGCCCTGGGCGACCAGGAAGGCCGAGGAGACCGACCAGATCAGCCAGACCGAGAAGCCGAGGTGCTCGGCGAAGATCGACCAGATCAGGTTGCGGCGGGCGGTCTTCGCCCCGGTTTCCTCCCAGAAGGTGGCGTCCTCCGGACGCCAGTCGTCGATCCAGTAGCGGCGGCTCATGGTGGGCTCCTCAGTGCGGGGCAGTCGGCGAGATATCACCCACCATCGCCAGCCCACGTTTCAGCAGCCGCCAACCCTCGCGTGCATGCCCGTCAACTTCCGCTCACGGTCTCACAGACCTCACAACCTCACCTCCGGCGTCTCGGGAGGCGGTTACAGCAGACGTACGTGGCGGGCGGCCCGAGCCGCCCGCCACGTACGTCTGGTCTCTGATCCGCAGGCATCAGCCGAGGTAACGCTCCCACGGGCCGGTGATGGCCAGGGTGTAGCCGGGGTCCTGCATGTTGACGAAGAGGACCTTGCCGTCGGGCGAGAAGCACGGCCCGCAGAACTCGGAGTCGTTGAGATCGTTGCGGGCGATGGCGTACGCCGGGCCGCCCGGGAACGCGCCGAGCACGTGCGAGGCGCCGGAGCCGTCCTCGGCGAGCACCAGCGAACCCCAGGGGGTGACGGTGACGTTGTCCGGGCCGTCGAAGGTGAGGTCGCCGTACTTCGGCGCCGGGGCATCGTCCTCGGACTGCGTCTGGTGCGGGAAGTACGTCACCAGCTGGATGGTCTCGGCCGCGTAGTCGTAGAACCAGACCATGCCGTCGTGCGGGGACGCGTCGGCGGGCATGTCGCCCTCCTCCCACGCGTAGGAGTTGACCACGTAGACGCCCTCGTCGGTGCCCCACACACCCTCGAACTTGCGGCCGCGGGTGACCTCGCCGTCGGCGAACTGCTCACGGCACGGCGTCTCCTGAGCGTCGCGCTCGGGCACGGTCTTCCACTTCACCGGGAACGGCTGACCCATCTGCGCGGAGGTCAGGTAGGCCACGTCGGGCAGCACCGAGCCGTCGGGGAGGATGATCTGCATCGCGGCGAGCGTGCCGGCGTCGTCGGCCAGCTCGGTGAGCACGCCCGGGCCGAGCCTCACCCCGGCCGGGGCGGTCCAGCGGTAGAAGAGCCCGTTGGGCTCGTCGGCGTCCTCGGAGAGGTAGACCTTCGTGCGGGTCTTGTCGATCGCGAGGGCCTCGTGGTCGTAGCGGCCGAAGGCCTTGATCGGGCGCGGGTCGGCCGAGCCGTCGGCCCAGACCTCGAAGACGTAGCCGTGGTCCTTCTCGTAGACGCCCTTGGTGCCGTCCTCGCCCTCCCACTCCTCACCGGCGTCGTTGACGGTCTCCTCGCAGGTCAGCCAGGTCCCCCACGGCGTCGGGCCGCCGGCACAGTTGGTGGAGGTGCCGGAGATCGCGACGAACTCACCGAAGTTGGCGCCGCCGGCGTCGGTGGTGATCACGGTGCAGCCGCCCGACGGTGCGCCCGGGTCGTAGACGGTGCCCTCGACGAGCGGCACCGGGATGCCCTCGCCGGGCTCGATCTCGTGGTTCTGGATGAGCGTGTAGCGCCCACGCCGGCCACCGAGCACCATCATCCCGTCGTGGTTCGACGGCGTCTTCTCACCCGACTTGAGAGTGGTCTCCCCGGCGGAGGTGACGATGGCGTACGCGAACCCCTCGGCCAGCGCGAGGATCCCCTTGGGGTCGTCCACGAGCGGCGGGAACGGCTCGCGGGCGCGCTTGCGTCCCGGAGTGCCGGGCCGCGCCGGCTTCGCCTCGGCAAGAGCGGGAACGGCACCGGCGACGGCCAGGCCGACCCCGGCCGCGGCTCCTCCGGTGAGCAGGGAGCGTCGAGTTGCGGACATGGGTTGGTACTCCTCGGAGCTTGGTAGGGGATCCCGAGACAGGTCTCAGCCCTCTACCCAAGCCACTCCGCAACACCTGCGCGCCCGCCCGAGGTGAACCTCAGGCGACGGCGGCGTGAAACGTACGCCGACGGCGCGTCAGGCCGCTCCGAACAGGCCGGTCAGGCCAGTCCTCCGGGCGGGACCGGAGCGCCCGCTCTCCCACGCGTATCCACACCTGCAGCACATCAGCCGCCGGCGGCCCCCCGCCGAACGCGAGAGAACCCGGATCTCCTCGTCTTCGGTGCACTTGGCACACATAGCCGAAGTCATCGAGTGAACTCCTCGCACTTCTCAAGTGAACAGAATCTGTACAACTCCGCCCAGGGTGACATATGCCAGGGTCCATCCACCAGATGACAACCTCCTGTGGACGAACTGTAAAGCGCTATTGACCAGCGGGAACGTCGCCGGAGTTGGCGATGCCGTAGGGGATGTGGACCCCGGCGATCGACCCGACCGCCTCGTCCAGGTGGGTCGTCTGGTCGTCGAAGAAGATCAGCGGGCGGAGCACCTCGAGCACTCGCACCTTCTCCACGCCACCAAGGAAGAAGGCCTCGTTGACGTAGACGTCCCAGGACTGCAGCGACCGGATCGCCCGCTCGTGGGCTGGGGCGCCGCGGGCGGTGACGAGTGCGATCCGCAGCCTTGGCTCGTAGCCCGGATCCTCCAGGCGGCGCTGCTCCTCGATCTGCTGGATCCGGTTGAGGTCGCGCAGCAGCGGCTGCAGTGGCCCGGGCTCGAGCGGCTCGGCCTTCCGGCTCGCCTCATAGGCCCGGTAGCTCTCGATCCCCTCCTCGCGGAAGACCCGCTCGGAGCCGTCGTCGGCGAGCACACCGTCGAAGTCGAAGGCGACGACGACGGAGCGGTCGTTCTCGTCGTACGTCGCCGCCGACGGCAGCACGTGACCGGCCGGGAATCCCTCGCGGCTGGCCGCGATGACGTCCTCCCGGTTGCCACTGAGGAACAGCGACATCCCGAGCGCGCCGATGTAGGGGTGGGGCGAGCGACCCTGGGTGAAGACCGCACGGGTCATCGGCAGGCCGTGGTGCTCGATCGAGCGCATCACCCGCAGCCCGGTGTTGGGGTCGTTGCGCGAGACCACGATCACCTCGACGAGACCGTCGTCGGCATCGGCCGCGAGGTCGTTGAGGCTCAGCAGCCGCTTGATGAACGGGTACGCGACGCCCGGCCGGAGCGGGTCGTCGATGCGGTCGTCCTGGTAGCGGCGGTAGGCCTCCTCACCGTGCTCGCGGAAGTACGCATCCGACTCGGTGAGGTCGAAGAGCGCGCTCGACGCGATCCCGACGACCAACCGATCCCTCAGCTCGTAACCCACGATGTGCAACCTACCGCTCACCCGTTCGGGTATGAGGAGAGTCGAATCGGGTACCGGACGCGTCGGTAGAGGAGGTAGCTATGCAGACGAGAGATCGCGAGCACCACTCCGGCCGCTCGGGCAGCTCGAACAACCCGGACCACCAGAAGACGATGCCGTCGCAGGTCGGGAACCACATCGGGGTGTTCGACCGTTTCGCCACCCATGCCAGCAACTTCGTGTCGCGGGCGTGGTTCTTCGTGATGTGCGTGCTGCTGGTGGTGATCTGGGCGCCGTCCTTCCTGGTGCTGCCCGACATCGACACCTGGCAGCTGATCATCAACACGGCCACCACGATCGTCACGTTCCTGCTGGTAGCACTCCTGCAGAACACCCAGAAGCGAGCCGACGACGCCGTTCAGCACAAGCTCAACGCCATCGCCGAAGGGCTCTCCGCGATGATGGAGCGGATGGCCCACGACCATCCCGAGCTGAGCGACGACCGCGACGAGCTGCGCCAGGCGGTGGGTCTGGAGGAACGGGAAAGCGCCGAATGAGCGACCACGCGCCGGAGTCGTCTCAGGACGTACGCGACCGGATCTCGGAGGCCGCCCGCGCGCTCGCGGACGTGGCCGGGTCGGCGTGGGCCAGCGGGATCAGCATGGTGGCCGTCGCTGTGCTGCTGCTCGCGGGTCTGGGCACTGGATTCCCGTCGTGGTGGCAGAGCGTCATCCACGCCGCCGCCTCCATCGTCAGCCTGCTGATGCTCATCAGCCTCCAACACACGACCAACCGCCAGACCCAGGCCATCCTGCTCAAGCTCGACGAGCTGGTCGAGAGCGTCGACGGCGCCGACAACGAGGTCATCGCCATGGAAGACCGTGCCCTGGAGGACCAGGAGCACATCCGCCACCGGCACCACCGATAGCCGTACGCCGATAAATGGTGTGCATCCGAGGCCGCGCCTGCCTAGCGTGGTCGGTATGCAGCAGCGACCGCTTCCGTTCGACCGTCACCCGTCCGGGGAGCGGCCGCTGACCTGAGCCTGCACGCAGGCGCAACTGGGCCGCTCCGAGGAGAAATTCCTCGTGGGCGGCCTTTTTCGTGGCAGATGACGGGTTGTAGGGAAGCGGCTATCCCTCCTGGGTTGGGTCCAGGCGATCGCGGGTTCGAGTCCCGCCAACCCGACGACGAGGTCAGTCCGCGTTGGTGACGCGGAGGAACTCCTGGACGTCGAAGACGGCACGGACGACGCCGGCGGCCTTCGGGAGCAGCGGCGCGACCTCGGCGTACGGGACGACGCGCGGGTCGGTGACCCGGTGGTCGACGCCGTCGTAGACGATCGTGGCCGAGTTGGCGGCCAGGACGTTCTGGGCCCAGTCGACCTTCGAGGTGTAGGGCAGGTTGATGACGAAGCCGTCTGGGGTCCGGATCGGCGTGATCGGGGTGGCGTACTCCCGTCCGCTCGCGCGGCCGACGTGGAGAACGACGCCGTTGGCGGCACCCTTCATCCCGGCGGTCTTCAGGGCCTCGGAGGCGAACCGCTTCGAGAAGGCGCGGATGCGGTCCTGCAGCCACGGCGACTTGTTGCGCATGCCGATCACGAAGGCAGCGCCCGCGCCCGCTACGCCGGCGGCCAGCAGACCCGGGATCACTCGACTCAATCGCATGCCGCAAACCTACCTCGCGGCCCTGCGGCGGCCCGGGTGACAGATAGCGTGGGCGCCGTCACAATTGTTTGGGTCTCGACAAGCTCGACCACCAGAGAGAAGGGGTGCGGATGCGGCGCTGGCTGCGCTCTCCCTTGGGCACCCACCTGGGTACAGAAGCCGATCGGGCGACCTTCCGCACCCTCCACAACGCATCGCTGGCGAGCCCGGCGCTGCGTGGCGGCCTGACCGTCGACAGCGCCGAGCGCGCCGCCCCTCACCTGCAGGCGCTGCTGGCCGCCCCCGCGCTCGCGATCACCGACACCGACGGCCTGCTCGCCTGGGAAGGCATCGGCACCCACCACCAGGAGCACGTGACCAAGCTGGCCGAGGGGACGCTGGAGCGCGGCGCGACCCGGTTCTACGACCGGGTCGACCTCGAGTGCGGCCAGGCGGGCTGCCCGCTGCACTCCGCCGTGGTCAGCCCGCTGGTCGTCGACGACCACCTGGTCGGCACGCTGCAGGCGTACGCACCGGACACCTCGGCGATGATGGTCCGCGCCACCGACGAGGTCGCGACCTGGGTCTCCGGTCAGCTCGAGCTCGCCGAGCTCGACGCGTCGCGGCGGCGGCTGATGGAGGCCGAGGTGCGCGCGCTGCGCGCTCAGATCAGCCCCCACTTCATCTACAACTCGCTGGGGGCGATCGCCAGCTTCGTACGCACCGATCCGGAGCGTGCCCGCGAGCTGCTGCTGGAGTTCGCGGACTTCACCCGCTACTCCTTCCGCACCCACGGCGAATACACGACGCTGTCCGAGGAGCTCCGCTCCGTGGAGCGCTACCTGCTGCTGGAGCAGGCCCGGTTCGGTGAGCGGCTCAGCGTGCGGCTCTCGGTCGCGCCGGAGGTGCTGCCGATCGCGGTGCCGTTCCTGTGCCTGCAGCCGCTGGTCGAGAATGCCGTACGCCACGGCCTGGCCGACGCGCAGACCGGCCACATCTCCATCCGGGCCGCCGACAGCGGCACCGAGTGCGTGATCGAGGTCGAGGACGACGGCGCCGGCGAGGACCCGGAGAAGGTACGCAACGCGCTGGCCGGCGGCAACGACTCCGTCGGGCTCGGCAACGTCGACGCCCGGCTCCGCAACGCCTACGGCGACGACTATGGCCTGGTCGTCGAGACCGCGCCGGGCGCCGGCACGAAGGTCATCCTCAGAATCCCGAAGTTCGCCCCAGGAGTGCACACATGAGTGGCCGTACGACGCAGGCGTTCGCTGCGCGGCAAGGAGCGCCCGGTGGCCGGCTGAGAATCCTGGTCGTCGACGACGAGCCGCCGGCGGCCGACGAGCTCTCCTACCTGCTCACCCAGGACGCGCGGGTGGCGGAGGTGCGCACCTGCCTGAACGCGACCGACGGGCTGCAGCAGCTGCAGGGGTCGGGCGTGGACGCGGTCTTCCTCGACATCCAGATGCCCGGCCTGAACGGGCTCGAGCTGGCCCGGCTGCTGGCGCGATTCAAGACGCCGCCGGCGGTCGTGTTCGTGACCGCTCACGAGGAGCACGCGCTGGAGGCGTTCGACCTGCGCGCGGTCGACTACGTGCTCAAGCCGGTGCGCGCCGAGCGGCTGGCGGAGACCGTCACCCGGCTGATGGGCAGCATGCCGGAGGAGGAGCCGAGCGGCGACGTACAGATCCCGGTCGAGCTCGGCGGCGTCACCCGCTTCGTGTGGCGCTCCCAGATCACCCACGTGGAGGCGCAGGGCGACTACGCCCGGCTGCACACCGCCGACGCGTCCCACCTGGTGCGGGTCCCGCTGACCCAGCTGGAGCAGGAGTGGGCCTCGGCCCGGTTCGTACGCATCCACCGCTCCCTCCTCGTCAACCTCGCCCACGTGACCGAGGTGCGCTCGGAGGCCGGGCGCTGCTCGGTCGTCGTCGGAGGCCCGTCCCGCGGGACCGAGCTGCAGGTCAGCCGCCGGCACACGCGCCAACTCAAGGACCTGCTAGCCCGACGCTCATGACAGAACCACAGCGCGTACGCGTCACCGGACCGCCCCGACGACGCCCGGCCGTCCGCAGGGTCGACGTCGACGAGGACACCCGTCTCGGCGAGATCTACCTCGGCTCGCTGATGCGCGCCCAGCTCTCGATCGCCCTCCGCACCCTCGCGGTGCTCTTCCTCGGCGTCGGCTCGCTCCCGCTGCTGTTCTGGCTGGCTCCTGGCCTGGTGCGCACCGCGCCGTTCGGCGTACCGCTCCCCTGGCTGCTCCTCGGGGTGCTGGTCTACCCGTTCCTGTTCGTCCTCGGCCGCTGGTATCTGCGCGGCGCGGAGCGCAACGAGGCCAGCTATGCCGACCTGCTCCGCTCGGACGACGAGACGCCATGACACTCGAGTCCGCCCCCGCGATCGTCGCGGTCACCCTGGTCACCCTGGCGACGCTGACCATCGGCACTTGGGGGCTGCGGTTCAGCCGGACCACGAGCGATTTCTACGTCGCCTCGCGGTCGGTGCGTCCCGGCCTCAACGCTAGCGCGATCGGCGGGGAGTATCTCTCAGCCGCGTCTTTCCTGGGCGTCGCAGGCCTGGTGTTCACCTCCGGCGCGGAGATGCTCTGGTATCCGATCGGCTGGACCGCTGGCTATCTCGTGCTGCTGACCCTGGTCGCGGCTCCTTTGCGCAGGTCAGGGGCGTACACGCTGCCCGACTTCGCCGAGGAGCGGCTCGCCTCCACCGGGGTGCGGCGGCTCTGCTCGCTGCTGGTCGTGAGCATCGGCTGGCTCTATCTGCTGCCCCAGCTGCAGGGCGCCGGGCTGACCCTGGAGCTGGTCGCGGGCGCACCTCGCTGGGTGGGACCGGTGCTGGTCGGCATGGTCGTGCTGGTCAGCGTCTTCTCGGGCGGGATGCGCTCGATCACGTTCGTGCAGGCCTTCCAGTACTGGCTCAAGCTGACCGCCCTGCTGGTGCCGGTCGGGGTGCTGGTCGCGGTCTGGGGCGCCGACGGCGCGCCCCGCGCGACCGATCTCAGCCAGGCCTGGTCGCTGCCGATGGGCACCGACACCTCGACCGGCCTCTACGCCACCTACTCGCTGATCGCGGCCACCTTCCTCGGCACGATGGGCCTGCCGCACGTGGGCGTCCGCTTCTACACCAACCCCGACGGCCGCGCCGCCCGCCGCACGACGCTGGTCGTCCTGGCCCTTCTCGGCGTCTTCTACCTGTTGCCGCCGATCCTCGGCCTCCTCGGACGCGTGTACGCAGCCACCCCCGCCTCCGCCGACACCCTGGTGCTCGAGCTGCCCCGGCTGATGGTCCCGGGCTGGGCGGGTGACGCCCTGACCGGGCTGGTCTGCGCCGGCGCCTTCGCGGCCTTCCTGTCCACGTCGTCGGGCCTGGCGATCGCCGTCTCCGGGGTGCTCTCCCAGGACGTGGTCGTCCCCCTCCTACGCCGAAGGGGCAGCCGCTTCGGCGGCGTCGCCGCCTTCCGGATCGCCTCCCTGGTCGCCGTCATCGTCCCGGTCGCCGGCGCCCTGCTGACCCCCAGCGTCGGGGTCGCCCGCGGGGTCGCCCTGGCCTTCGCGCTCGCCGCCGCCACCTTCTGCCCGCTGCTCCTGCTCGGCATCTGGTGGCGCCGGCTGACCGCCTACGGCGCCGCCACCGGTCTGGTCACCGGCCTGGTCACCACAGGGTCGGCCGTGGTGTTCACGATCAGTGGGTCACGTACGGGCACCTGGGCGGATGTCGCGCTCACCCAGCCGGCGCTGTGGGCGGTGCCGCTCTCCTTCGCCGTCATGATCGTCGTCAGCCTCGCCACCGCCGCCCACGTCCCCGCCCACACCACCCGGCTGCTGGTCCGCCTGCACTCCCCTGAGCCGGTGACCGAGCCGGCTGCGCCGTCCATGAAGACGGTCTTGCAAGAGCGCTGACCAGGCCGCGACAGCAGCCATTCGGCGTACGAAATCGACCGCTCGTCGCGCGACGACGCCGTCTACCGAGGGACCGGGCGCTACCCGCGACGAACGGTCCGACAGGCCCCTAATGTGACTGCGATCACACGCTGTCCGTCCTCCACCCCCACGGAAGGCGGCCTCGTCAACGAAAGGGTTCGACCGTGAGCGAAGAAGCGCACGACCAAGCCCACCGGCACGACCCGGTCTACGACAGACTGCACGCCACGGCAGAGTTTCGCGCTCTGCGGTCGGCGTACCGGAAGTTCGTATTCCCGGCCACGGTGGCATTCCTGGCTTGGTACCTCCTCTACGTGTTCTGCTCCAACTGGGCAGAGGACTTCATGAACACCAAGCTCGTCGGCAACATCAATGTCGCGCTGGTCTTCGGGCTCCTCCAGTTCGCGACCACGTTCGGCATCGCCTACCTCTACGCCAACTACTCCAACAAGCACCTCGACCCGCTCGCTCGGAAGCTGGATGAGGAATACGAGATCGAGAAGAGGCAGCTCTGATGGACGGCAGCCAGATCCTCACCACGGTCCTCTTCCTCGCGGTCGTCGCGGTCACGATCGGCATCACCTTCTGGGCGAGCCGGCAGACGAAGACCGCGGCCGACTACTACGCCGGTGGCCGCGGCTTCTCCGGTTTCCAGAACGGTCTTGCCATCGGCGGCGACTACATGTCGGCGGCGTCGTTCCTCGGTATCTCCGGCGCCATCGCCCTGTCCGGCTATGACGGGTTCCTCTACTCGATCGGCTTCCTCGTCGCCTGGCTGGTGGCGCTGCTGCTGGTCGCGGAGGTGCTGCGTAACTCCGGTCGCTACACGATGGCCGACCAGCTGGCGTACCGGATGAAGCAGCGCCCGGTCCGCCTGGCTGCGGCGACCTCCACGGTCGTCGTCTCGATCTTCTACCTGCTGGCCCAGATGGTCGGTGCGGGCGCCCTGGTGGCCCTGCTGCTCGGCGTCGAGGACCAGCTGGTCAAGAACATCGTGATCCTGTTCGTCGGCGCGCTGATGATCTTCTACGTCACCGTCGGCGGGATGAAGGGCACCACCTGGGTCCAGATCGTCAAGGCCGTCCTGCTGATGACCGGCTCGGCGCTGATCGTGATCCTGGTGCTCGCCCAGTTCGGCTTCAATCTCTCCGAGCTGCTCGGCTCCGCGGCGGATGCCTCGGGCAAGGGCGACGCCTTCCTCCAGCCCGGACTGAAGTACGGCCTGAGCTTCACCAGCGAGCTGGACTTCGTCTCGCTCGGGCTCGCCCTGGTGCTCGGCACCGCTGGCCTGCCGCACATCCTGATCCGCTTCTACACCGTCCCGACCTCGGCGGATGCCCGCAAGTCGGTGCTGTGGGCGATCGCCCTGATCGGCGTCTTCTACCTGTTCACCCTGGTCCTGGGCTTCGGTGCGGCCGCGCTGGTCGACCCGACAACCCTGGACAAGGCCGGCAACCTGGCGGCACCATTGCTCGCCCAGGAGGTCGGTGGCGGTGAAGGCTCCATCGGTGGCGCCGTACTGCTGGCTCTCATCGCCGCGGTCGCCTTCGCCACGATCCTCGCCGTGGTCGCGGGTCTGACGTTGACCTCCTCGGTCTCCGTCGCCCACGACATCTACAACTCGGTGATCAAGCGTGGCAAGGCCACCGAGAAGGAGGAGATGAAGGTCTCGCGGTGGGCCGCGGCGGGCATCGGTCTGATCGCGATCCTGCTGGCCATCCCGGCGCAGTCGCTGAACATCGCGTTCCTTGTGGCGCTGGCCTTCGCGGTCGCCGCCTCGGCGAACCTGCCGGCGATCATCTACAACATGTTCTGGGCGCGGTTCAACACCCGTGGCGCGGTGTGGTCGATCTACGGTGGCCTGATCTCCTGCGTCGGTCTGGTCTTCTTCTCGCCGGTCGTCTCCGGCAAGACGGCCGTGGACGCGGTGACGGGCGAGACGATCTCCGCCTCGCTCTTCCCGCTCGGCGTGGACTTCTCCTGGTTCCCCCTGGAGAACCCCGGCATCATCTCCATCCCGCTCGGGTTCTTCCTGGGCTGGCTGGGCACGGTGACGTCGAAGGAGCCGGAGACCGCTGAGCGTTACGTCGAGCTCGAGGTGCGCGCCCTCACCGGCGCCGGCTCGGAGAAGGCGATCACGCACTGATCCCTCACGGCGGGCCGTCGTACACGTGGTGTTGTACGACGGCCCGCCATCATTCTTTCCCCCGCACTACCCTGTGGCTTGAGCCACACATTTTTCGTACGTAGGAGTCACTGTGAGCGACGAGACCCTGTCCAACCTGCTGCACGAGAAGCGCCGGTTCGAGCCGCCTGCCGAGCTTGCCGCCGCTGCCAACGTCAAGGCCGATGCGTACGACACCGCTGGCGCGGATCGCGACGCATTCTGGGCGGCCGCCGCGGAACGGCTCACCTGGTCCAAGCCGTTCGATCGCGTCCTGAACTGGGACAACCCGCCGTTCGCGAAGTGGTACGAGGGTGGCGAGATCAACGTCGCCTACAACGCCGTCGACCGCCACGTCGAGGCCGGGCTCGGTGACCGGGTCGCGATCCACTGGGTCGGCGAGCCTGCCGACGACAAGCGCACCATCACCTATGCCGAGCTCAAGGACGAGGTCTCCCGGGCCGCGAACGCCTTCGAGGCGCTCGGCGTCGGCAAGGGCGACCGAGTGGCGATCTACATGCCGATGATCCCCGAGGCCGTCATCGCGATGCTGGCCTGCGCGCGGATCGGCGCGATCCACACCGTCATCTTCGGTGGCTTCTCCGCCGACGCTCTCGCGACCCGCGTCGTCGACTGCGGCGCGAAGCTGATCGTCACCTCGGACGGCGGCTACCGCCGGGGCGCACCCTCGGCGCTCAAGCCCGCCGTGGACGAGGCGGTCACGAAGGTCGAGGCGACCCAGCCCGGCCTGGTCGAGAACGTACTCGTGGTCAAGCGCACTGGGCAGGACGTCGACTGGAACGACTCTGTCGACAAGTGGTGGTCGGATGTCGTGTCGTCGGCGTCGACCGAGCACACTCCGGTGGCGCACGACGCCGAGCACCCGCTCTTCGTCATGTACACCTCGGGTACCACCGGGAAGCCGAAGGGCATCCTGCACACCACCGGCGGCTACCTCACCCAGGCGGCGTTCACGCACTGGGAGGTCTTCGACCTCAAGCCCGAGACCGACGTCTACTGGTGCACCGCCGACATCGGCTGGATCACCGGCCACTCCTACATCGTCTACGGCCCGCTGGCCAACGGCGCGACCCAGGTGCTCTACGAAGGCACGCCGGACTTCCCGGAGAAGGGTCGCTGGTGGCAGATCATCGAGGAGTACGGCGTCACGATCTTCTACACCGCGCCGACCGCGATCCGGACGTTCATGAAACAGGGACGCGCCATCCCGGACGGCCGCGACCTCTCCTCGGTCCGCCTGCTCGGGTCCGTCGGGGAGCCGATCAACCCCGAGGCCTACATCTGGTACCGCGACGTCATCGGTGGCTCGAAGGTGCCCGTGGTGGACACCTGGTGGCAGACCGAGACCGGCGCGATCATGATCTCGCCGCTCCCCGGGGTCACCCACGGGAAGCCGGGTTCGGCGATGAAGGCCCTGCCGGGTGTGGGCGCCGACGTGGTCGACGACAACGGTGTCTCCGTCCCGAACGGAGCCGGGGGCTACCTCGTGCTGACCCAGCCGTGGCCGTCGATGCTGCGTACGATCTGGGGCGACGACCAGCGCTACATCGACACCTACTGGGCGCGGTTCAAGGACCAAGGGTTCTACTTCGCCGGCGACGGCGCGAAGAAGGACGAGGACGGCGACGTCTGGGTCCTGGGCCGCGTCGACGACGTGATGAACGTGTCCGGCCACCGGCTCTCCACGACCGAGATCGAGTCGGCGCTGGTCTCGCACCCCTACGTCGCGGAGGCGGCGGTCGTCGGCGCGACCGACCCCGACACGGGGCAGGCGGTGGTGGCGTACGTCATCCTGCGCGACGGGTCGCCCGAGGACTGCCACAAGGAGCTCTCCGACCACGTCCGCAAGGAGATCGGCCCGATCGCCAAGCCGCGGCAGATCATGATCGTGCCCGAGCTGCCCAAGACGCGCTCGGGGAAGATCATGCGGCGGCTGCTCCGCGACCTCGCCGAGGGTCGCGGCGTCGGCGACACGACGACGCTTGCCGACCAGACGATCATGGACCTCATCGCTGCCGGGAAGACGACCGCCACGGACGAGTGATCACGCTCGGCACCCACAGCGGCCCGGTCGCCCCTCGCGGGGCGGCCGGGCCGCTGCGTACGTTCTAGTGCTTCTTCTACTTCACCCGGCGGATGAAGTGGCTGTCGGTCCAGATCGGGTCCTTCTTGACGGTCTCACCGGACCTGGGCGCATGCCAGACCCAGCGGCGGCCGTCGTGCTTCCCGGCGTAGATGCCGACGTGGTAGACGCCGCCGCTGCCGTAGAAGAAGACCAGGTCGCCCTTGCGCGGCTTCTTGACCTTGAAGGTGTGGCTGACCTGGGCCGATGAGCTGTGCGGCAGCTTGCGGCCGAGCTTCTTGTAGACCCATTGGGTCAAGCCCGAGCAGTCGTAGGCGTGGGGGCCGTTGCCGCCGTAGGAGTAGGGGTCGCCAGCCTGGCTCTTGACGCGACGCAGCGCTCGCAGCCCGCGCGACTTCTTCTTCTTTTTCTTGGTGGTGTGGGTGCTCGTCTGAGCGCTCGTGTTGGCGCTGGTCTGGGCACTTGCGCCCGGCGGGGAAGCTGCCGTGGCGGACTGGTTGGGAGCGGCGACGAGCGCGAGACCGACCACGAGGGCGGTCGCGAGGCCGACGGTCATCGTTCTGTAGGCGCGCGAAAGCGCACGGACACACGATCCGGTCATTCGAGGTTCCCCTGTTGCAGCGACGCCTGCGAAGGTTCACCTGTCGGATTCGGGCTGCTGTTGCCCGGGCGCTGGTTTCATCTGCGCCTTCACCCCGAGCCGGTCTGCCTTGTGTCTGGCTCCCGGCGTACTGCTTGGCTCCCCCGTGCCCGCCACCGTGGTCGGATCGACTCTCCTCCGGTTGTGACGGGCCTCGGCGCGACCGGAGCGGCCCCACCGTTCGGTGAGGGCTCATCCACTATGCAACGGAATCCGGTGCCGGTCGGGGCATTTGTGCAGCAACTCACTCTCGATCTGATGGTTTTGTGTACGTTTGCGACCGTTTACGCCTGTGTCTTGGCCAAAGGCGGCCCCAAGTTGATCACCTTCCTGCCTCTGAAGACGGCGCTTGCTAGGGTCGTCGTCAGGTGTGCCGGGAAGTCTGGTCGGCGTGAGTTCATCGACCCCTGAGCCCCTGGAGGCCCACTCGTGACCGACACCCGCAACCGCCTCTTCACCCGCGGCTCCTGGCTGGAGACCTCGCGGACGGCCGAGATCCTGCGAGCCGAGACGACGGGCGGCGTACTCCTCATCATCGCCGCGATCATCGCGGTCGTCCTGGCCAACAGCCCCTGGCAGGATGCGTACGAGGCGCTCCGCGACTTCCGGGTCGGACCCGAGTCCCTTCATCTCGACCTGACCCTCGGGGCCTGGGCGGCCGACGGCCTGCTCGCGATCTTCTTCTTCGTCGCCGGCCTGGAGCTCAAGCGCGAGTTCGTCTCCGGCGACCTCCGCGACCCCCGGCGGGCCGCGCTGCCGATCGCGGCCGCGGTCGGCGGCATGGTCGTGCCGGCGCTGGTCTATGTCGCCGTCAACCTGATCGGCGGCGGGTCGCTCGCGGGCTGGGCGACACCGGTGGCCACCGACATCGCCTTCGCGGTCGCGATCCTGGCGGTCATCTCGACGCACCTGCCTGCGGGGCTGCGTACGTTCCTGCTGACCCTCGCCGTCGTCGACGACCTGCTCGGCATCATCGTCATCGCGGTCTTCTTCACCTCCGAGCTGCACATCGGCTACCTCCTGCTGGCGCTCATCCCGATCGGGCTCTTCGCGTTGCTCGTGCAGCGCCGCGTACGCAGCCCCTGGCTGCTCCTCCCGCTCGCCCTGATCGCCTGGGCCCTCGTCCACTCCAGCGGGGTCCACGCCACCGTCGCCGGTGTGCTGCTCGGGTTCACCGTACCCGTCATCGCCCGCAACCCGGAGGCCAAGCGCGGGCTCGCCGAGCACTTCGAGCACCTGGTTCGGCCGATCTCGGCCGGCGTCGCGGTGCCGATCTTCGCCTTCTTCGCCGCCGGTGTCTCCCTCGGTGGCTGGGACGGGGTGACCAGCGCGCTGCGCGACCCGATCACGCTCGGCATCATCCTCGGCCTGGTCGTCGGCAAGACCATCGGCATCTCCGGATCGACCTGGCTGCTGGCCCGGTTCACCCGTGCCTCGCTCGACGACGACCTCGCCTGGACCGACGTGATCGGGATGGCGATGCTGGCCGGCATCGGCTTCACCGTGTCGCTGCTGATCGGCGAGCTCGCCTTCTCGTCCGATCCGTCCGCTCATGACCACATGAAGGTGGGCGTTCTGTTCGGGTCCGTCCTGGCCGCCGCCTTGGCGACGGTGGTGCTGCGGGCACGCAACCGGGTCTACCGACGCATCGAGGAGGTCGAGACTCTCGATGCCAACAAGGACGGCGTGCCGGACGTGTTCGAGGATGATCAGGGTCGGGACCGGTAAGGTCGTGGGCGCTCCCCAATACACGTTCAGCGAAGGGTTCCCATGGCAGTCGACATCGTGAAGTCCCCGGGCGGCGAGGACCCGACGATCGGCAAGCTCGTCGTCGACGCCACCCGCGACATCTCCGAGCTCGTCAACAAGGAGATCACGCTCGCCAAACAGGAGCTCAAGGTCTCGGTGACCAACGCCGGCGTCGGCGTCGGCCTCTTCGCCGCTGCCGCGTTCCTGCTGGTACTCGCCGTGATCATGCTGTCCGTCTCGGCGGCCTACTTCATCCACTGGACCGGCCTCGGCCTGCAGTGGTCCTTCCTCATCGTCTTCGGCTTCTACGTCCTCCTCGCCGCCCTGCTCGCCTTCATCGGCGTACTCAAGGTGAAGAAGGTCAAGGCCCCCGAGAAGGCCATCGCGCAGGGCAAGGAGATCCCCCGGGCTCTCAAGGGCCAGCGCTGACCCCTCTGCCGAAACGTCAGCCCCGTCGGCCGAGGCGTCACCCCGGTCGGCCGAAGCGTCACGGTGACGGGCCAGTTTCCGTCCACAGGGCACGCTGAGTCCGAAGTTATCCACAGCCTCTGAAAAGAGGGATGACTTCGTACGCAACCTGTCGCACGCTGCGGCCATGAATCTCTCACTCGTCAAGACCGACAGCCGCCTGCCGGAGCGTCCCTTCACCACGTCCGACATCGAGTCGGTCGCGACCAACCGATACGCGCTCGCCCAGGCGATCAACCATGGGGACGTACGTCGCCCTTTCCGGGGCGTCTATCTCGCCGCGCAGGCGGAGGACGATCCGGTGAAGCGCGCCGAGGCGCTCGTCCAGGTGGTGTCCGAGCATCAGGTGATCAGTGACCGAACCGCCGCCTGGGTGCACGGCATCAACACCTTCACCCAGACCGAGATGGCACAGCTCCCGGCCGTGGAGACGTGTGCCCTCCGTGGGCACACCCGCACGCGGCGCCCAGGCACCGACGGCCGCTCGCGCGACCTCCTGCCCGAGGACATCGCGGTCATCGGGGGCGTACGTGTGACGACACCGCTACGCACCGCGCTCGACCTCGGCTGCAACCTGAAGCGGCGAGAGGCGATGGCCGCGCTCAACGAGTTCGCCAGACACCACGGGATCACTCGGGACTCCCTCGACAAGGAGCTGCCCCGCTTTCGCGGGCGCCGCGGCGTCGTCCAGCTCCGCGAGCTCGTCCCGCTCCTGAACCGCCGCCTCGAGTCCCAGCGTGAATCGTGGACCTTGCTCGCGATCAGTGACGCCGGACTTCCCCTTCCCGAGGCACAGGTCTGGGTCGACGTCGAAGGAATCCCGACCTACCGCCTCGACTTCGCCTACCGACTCGCCAAGGTCGCGATCGAGTACGACGGCGAGGACCACGACGACCCCGACCAACGAATCTACGACGAAGAGCGACGAGGCTGGCTGATCGATCACGGCTGGACGATCGTCATCGTACGGAAGGGCGACTTCACCGGCGACCGTCTCGACGCCTGGCTCCGAGAGATCAAGGACGCCCTGACCCCGACCTACTCCTCCCGCCGCTTCTGATCGAAGCGTCGCCCCCGTCGGCCGAAGCGTCACCCGCCCGAGCCGAGGCGTCACTCCCGTAGGCCGAGTTGGCATCGCATTGCCAACTCGGCCGACGCAGGTGACGTCTCGACCGACCTACCTGGCGCCTCGGCCGACCTAGCTGACGCCTCGGCGAGAGGGTCAGCCGGCGCAGGCTCCGGTGTCGACGGCAGCGGTCTGGAAGCGCGCCTCGCGGGCGATCTCGATGACCTGGTCGGTGGTGAGGGCATAGCCGGTCTCGGAGTCGGTGACGGAGGCGGCGAAGACGACGCCGACGACGTCGCCCTCGGAGTCGACGATGGGGCCGCCGGAGTTGCCGGGGCGGATGAGGCTGCGTACGGAGTAGACGTCTCGGATGACGGTGCCGACGCCGTAGATGTCGGGCGAGCGGAGGCGCTGCTCGGCACGGATACGACCGGGCTGTACGTCGAAGGGGCCGTCCTGCGGGTAGCCCAGGACGGCGATCGGGTCCTCGGCTGCGGCAGTGCGGTCGAACTCGAGGCGCTTGAGGTTGCCGGCACCTTCGAACTTCAGGACCGCGATGTCGATCTCGGGATCGTAGTGGACGACCTTGGCGTCGTTGGCGCCGTCACCGACGATGACGTTGGGGTCGTCGACGCCCGCGACGACGTGGGCGTTGGTCATCAGGTAGCCGCGGCCGATGACGAACCCGGTGCCCTCGACGCCCTTGCCGCACTCGTTGGCGCCGCGGATCTTGAGGACCGACTCGCCGGCGCGTACGACATCGGGGTCGGTGAGCATGCGACGCGGACCGGGGCCGACCTCGACGATCCGCTCACTGGCGAACGGCTCCAGGTAGCGCGGGAAGAACGAGGTGCCGACGACGTCGTTGAACGCGCTCAGCGCACGGTCGGCGGGCGACGGCATGATCGAGTCGACCTTGGCCAGGATCGCCGAGCCACGCACCGCGGGCGTGAGCCCGTTGATCTGTGCACCCGAGACCGCGACCCCGAGGGCCCAGGCGACCACCAGCACGGCCGCCGCGCTGAGCAGCGAACCGCCGAGCGCATCGACGATCCGGGCCGGCTGCCAGGTGATCTCGTCTCGCACCCGTACGCCGCCGTATTGCAGCACCGCCTGCCCGATGGACGCACACGCGATCACGACGAACAGGGCGCCGAGCGAGACCCACAACGACGGAGCCGCGCTGCCGAGCACCTTCGGTGCCAGCCAGATGCCGATGAAGCCACCGAGCAGCAGTCCGCCGGTCGCGAAGGCGCCGGTGATGAAGCCCTGCCAATAGCCCGAGAGCGCGTAGGCCCCGACGAGAATGATCAGGATCCAGTCAAGAAAGTTCACGGCTGATTCCGTTCGCGTCCCTGGAACATGTATTCGGGCAACTCCTTGATCGGGGCGTCCGGAATCTCCGTGATCCACCCGAGATAGGTGAAGAAACGGCTGATGATTCCACCTGTGAAGCCCCAGAGGATGACATCCTTCTCCGGTCCGATCAAGAACGCGGGCATCAGCCATTCGTTGCGGCCAGGCGCGCCGACCTGGATCCGGTGGGCCGGGTCGATGAGATCCGACAACGGCACCCGATAGACGGCGTGCACCTCTTCGACCGACCGCGTCGTGACCGGAGACGGCTCCCGCCACCACGCGATGATCGGTACCACCGCGTGGTTGGAGAACGGGATCCACAGCGCCGGGAGGCGGCCGACGACGTCGACACCGGTGGGGTCGAGCCCGGTCTCCTCCCAGGCCTCCCGGAGCGCCGCCTCCTCGGCGGTCTCCCCCGGATCGAGCCGGCCGCCGGGGAACGAGACCTGACCCGGGTGCGAACGCATCGTGTGCGACCGCTCGGTCAGCAACAGATCGGGACCCGAGGGACCTTCGCCGAAGAGCATCAGCACGGCCGATTCGCGGGCGCTGCCGTCGGCCGGCGGCAGAAACTGTGAGATGTCCTCGCCCTGGATCTGCTGCGCCGCCTCGACGATCTCGTCGAACCACTCCGGCCGAGTCCCGTTGGCCGTCTGACGCTCGCTCACAGCGTGATCCCCAGCTTCTTCTCGACGAGCTCCTTCACCTGGGTCGCACTGGTCATGCCACCCATCTGCAGCAGCTCGACCTCGCCGGAGGAGGACAGGACGTACGTCGCCGGCACCGCGCGCGCCGTGAGCGGCCCGCCCTGCAGCTCGCCGCCTGGATCGGCGTACATCGGGAAGGACACCCCGCGTGAGATCGCCTCCTCGAGCGCGACTCCGGGGACGGTGTCCATGACGTCGATGCCGATCACCGGCACCTCGTCGCCGTAGGTCTCGTAGAAGCTCTGCAGGGCAGGCATCTCCTCCTTGCAGGGCGCGCAGAAGCCCTGGAAGAGGTTGATCACCATCGGCCCCTGGAACGAGGCGAGGTCGGCGGACTCGCCACCGCCGAGACAGGGCAGCTCGATCGACGGCAGTCCGCCGTCGCTCACCGGCCCCTCCTGGCAGGCCTCCACCTTCGATGCCTTCTTGGCCGCGACCATCTTTGCGGTGGCGACGTTCACCTTGGAGGAGGACGGCTCGTCAGCAAGTGGCGCGCCGGACTGCCCGCCCCCGCTCGAGGAGTCGGTGCCGCAACCGGCCAGGACGGCCAGCAGCAGGGCGGCTGCTGACGCGGCCCGGGCTCGTCTACCCAGGGCACGAACCATCAGTTGCGGCCCTCCGTGCGGACCAGCTTGGCCGCGGCGACCGGGTCGGTCGGCCCTTCGCCGTACGCAGGGCACAGCTGGGCCACCGGACAGGCACCGCACGCCGGCTTCTGGGCGTGACAGATCCGCCGCCCGTGCCAGATCACGTGATGCGACAGCATCGTCCAGTCACGCTTCTCGAACAGCGCACCGACCTCGTGCTCGACCTTGACCGGGTCCTTCTCGGTCGTCCAACCGAAGCGCCGCGACAGCCGTCCGAAGTGCGTGTCGACGGTGATCCCCGGCTTGCCGAAGGCGTTGCCCAGCACGACGTTGGCAGTCTTGCGCCCGACACCGGGCAGCTTCACCAGCTGCTCCAGACGGGAGGGCACCTCGCCGTCGTACTCCTCCACCAGCACGGCGCTCAGCTTGAGCAGCGCGTCTGTCTTGGCGCGGAAGAAGCCGAGCGGCCCGACGAGCTGCTCCAGATGCTCCCGAGGCGCCGCCGCCATCTCCTTCGCGGAGGGGTAGGCCGCAAAGAGGGCGGGCGAGGCCAGGTTGACCCGCTTGTCCGTGGTCTGCGCGCTCAGCACGGTCACGACCAGGCACTCGAACGGATTGGTGAAGTCGAGCTCGGCCTTGGCATCCGGGTAGGTCTCACCGAGGACGCGGTCGATCCGACGGGCACGACGCACCAGACCCAGGCGCGTCTCAGTCGCAAACTTCTGGGCAGGCACGCAGCAAGGCTACGCGGCCGCACCGACAATCCCGATCCGGCCCAGAGCGCGGCTACCACAAACACCGCTCAGCACATGCACTTTCTGCCCTTATCGGTGGGTGATGTGCACTTGTGAGACGTTCCACAGATAGGATTCCCGGTGTACTACCCGCGGATGTGGGGAAAATCCAGGAGGAATGGCCGCAATGGACAACGACGTACTCCGTCAGGCACCGCTCTTCAGCGCACTCGATGACGAGTCGATGACGGCCCTGCACGCCTCGATGGCAGAGTCGAAGCTCCGCCGCGGAGAGGTGCTCTTTCACGAGGGCGACTCCGGCGACAAGCTGTACGTCGTGATCGACGGCAAGGTGAAGCTCGGCCGCACCTCGTCCGACGGCCGCGAGAACCTGCTCGCCATCATGGGCCCCGGCCAGATGTTCGGTGAACTCTCGCTCTTCGACCCGGGCCCCCGCTCGGCCACCGTCACCGCGGTCACCGACTCCGCCTTCGCGAGCCTCTCGCACGAGGACCTCCTCAAGTGGCTCGAGGGCCGCCCGGTCGTCGCCCGCGGCCTGCTCGCCCAACTGGCCGGCCGCCTCCGCAAGGCCAACGACGTCGTCGCCGACCTCGTCTTCTCCGACGTCCCCGGCCGTGTCGCGAAGGCCCTGCTCGACCTCGCCGACCGGTTCGGCCGCACCGCCGACGACGGCGTCCACGTCCACCACGACCTCACCCAGGAGGAGCTCGCCCAGCTCGTCGGCGCCTCCCGCGAGACGGTCAACAAGGCCCTGGCCGACTTCGCCAGCCGCGGCTGGCTCCGCCTCGAGCCGCGCAGCGTGGTCATCATGGACATCGAGCGCATGGCTCGTCGCGCCCGCTGATTCTTTACCTTCCAACAGGCATCCGGCCTCCTTCCACCTGGCGTAACAGCAGGTGAAAGGAGGCCGAGATGCTTTTCAGATCAGACTCGGGTCAGGCGGAGTTCGACGAGTTCGTACGCTCCCGCGCCCAGGCACTCTCCCGCACGGCGTACCTGCTGACCGGTGAGGCCCACCTCGCCGAGGGCCTTCTCCAGCAGGCGCTCCTGTCCGCGGCCAAGGCCTGGCACCGCATCGAAGGCCACCCCGAGCCGTACGTCCGGCGGATCCTCTACACCCAGAACATCTCCTGGTGGCGCCGCCGTCGCTTCGCGGAGACCCCGCTGGACACGCACGAGGCCACCACCGCAGCGCCCGAGACCGGCGACCGAGACCTCCGGCTCAGCCTGGAACAGGCCCTTGCACAGCTGACGCTGAAACAGCGCACGATCCTGGTGCTGCGCTACTTCGAAGACCTCACCGAGGCCCAGACCGCCGACATGCTCGGGCTCCACGTCGGCACCGTGAAGTCGACCGGCCGCAAGGCGCTCGACCGACTGCGCACCCTCGCCCCGCACCTCGAGGAGCTCATCAATGACTGACCAGAAGCTTCGCGACGAGCTCTCCCGCATCGCCGACACGACACCCGCTCTTCGGGTCCCTGACGGCCTGTACGCACGCGGTCGCCGCATCCATCGCCGCTCGGTCGCGATCGTGGCGGCCTCCGTCACCGCGGCCGTCGCCCTCATCATCGTCGGCTTCACCGGGATCCCCGACCGGCAGTCCGATATCGAGCCGGCCGAGCGCAACGGCGACCTGGCCGTCCCAAAGATGGTCGAGACCGCGCCGGAGTGGTTGACCGAGCTCGACGGGCTCGGTGCCTACGCCCACGCCGACGTCATGGAGGACGACCTCGATCTCGGCGTCGGGGCCGTGGCGTACGTCCGGAGCAGCAGCGACGAGAACGGCAGCGTCCCGGTCGTGGTCGATGCCGCCACAGGCGGCTACCACGTGCTCGACCTGCCGGGGTTCGTCGGCAAGGAGGTGCGTGGCCAGCCGTCGCACAGCGCCCTCGCGCTCTCGCCGGACGGCAGCCACCTCGCCTGGGCCTGGGCAGATCCCGCCGACAGTGACACCACGCCGCGTCCTGCCGGCGTGAAGGTCGCCGATCTGACCACCGGGGACGTACGCACCTGGAATGTCTCCGCGCAGCACGACGCCGCGGTCTACGTCCACAACCTCGAGTGGTCCACCAACGGACAGTGGCTGCTGTGGCAGGGCTGGCAGATGCGGAGCTGGCGGGACGCGAGCTTCGAGACCGAGACCTCCCGCGCCGGCGGCATCGGGCTCGGGGACGACGGGTTCCTCTTCACGGACGAAAGCTCCGCCGAGGCCGATCAGCAGAACAGGGAGCTCGGGTTGAGCCGGGAGGTCGAGTGGGCCATCTCGGACGACGGCACGATCGCTCGCCTCATCGAGAGCCGCGTCATCACTCAGGCACCCGGATTGGCCCCCGAGAGCCGCCCGCTCACCCCGATCACTAGCGGGGCGTACACAGGCTTGGCCTTCCGAGGCACAGAGCTGTACGTCATCAAGCAGCCCTTCGGAACCGAGGTACTGCCGGTGGACGGGACCTCACCCGGGCTGAAGACTGATGCGACCGGGTATCCGCGGCTCGTCGGCTGGATCGGCGCGAACCCGATCCTGTGGCAGGAGATCGACGACAACCTCACCTCCTTCGATCAGTACCACGCTCCGGTGGACCTGCAAAGCTTCTCAAGCCTCGTCGTGATGCACCGGCCGATCGCGGAGGGCGCGACGATCGCCTACCGACTGATCGACCCAGGTGAGGCCAGGTCGACCGTCACCAGTCCTGACCCAACCTGGCCCAAACCGTCCAGCGGGTTGGGACTGCCGACGATCGGCCTGGTCATCGCGGCCCTGTTCGCCTTCGTCCTCACCCCGTTCGTCGTACGCCGGCGTCACTTCCGTGCGGCGAGGAAGGCCAGCTGAGCGCACACCGAGAGCTCAGTGGCACCCGCCCACACGAACCGGGGCTACTGTGGCCGGCGCTTCTGGGGATGGAGCGTCTCGTGACGGGCGAGCATGGCGACGTACTCCTCGATCCTGCGCGACCGCGCGGCCTCGGTCTTCAGGGAGGTGATGCGGTGATAGAGGGCGTAACGGTTCTGGGAGGTGAGGACGTCGTACATCGCCTGCGCCTCGGGCACCGCTGCGATCGCGGCGAGGAGGTCGGGCGGGGTCTCGGCGGTGGCCGGACCCGCGTACGCCGCCTCCCACCGCCCATCCGACTTCGCCGCCTCCACGGCGGCCCGCCCGGCGGCGGTCATTCGGCCCTCGGCCTCGAGACGGCCGATGTGCTCGACGTTCCTCAGCGACCAGCGGCTCTTCGGCCCGCGCGGCGTGAACCGCTGGAACGACGACTGCTCGTCGCGCCGCCGGGCCTGGCCGTCGATCCAGCCGAAGCAGAGCGCTTCGTCAAGCGCGGTCTGCCAGGTCAGCGTGGTCAGCGTGCCGCCCTTCTTGGTCAGCACCAGCCAGACCGCGGGGGTGTCGGCATGGTGCTCCTCCAGCCAGGCCCGCCACGCGGACGGATCGGGAAGCAGGAGCTCGGCTCCGGACAGGATCGCCATGAGCCGAACAGTAGGCCTCAGCGCTCGGCGAGGTAAGCCAATTGCGCTCGTACGGAGAGCTCGGCGGCTCCCCAGAGGACCTGGTCGACGTCGGCGTACACGATCTCGACGATCGCCCGCGGATCCGCGTCGGCCGGGGTGGCGTCGAGCCCGGAGAGAGCGTCCGCGACCTGGCCGAGGCGTTCGCGCCGGTGGGCGATGTAGTAGTCCAGGGCGCCGAGGGCGTTTCCGATGACCGGGCCGTGGCCTGGCCAGACGCTGCCGACACCGTGCTCGGAGGCGAGCGCGTGAAGACGGTCGAGCGAGTCCAGATAGGCACCCAGCTCGCCGTCGGGGTGGGCGACGACCGTGGTCCCCCGCCCGAGGACCGTGTCACCGGTCAGGACGGCGCCGTCGGCGGGCAGCCAGAAGGACAGCGAGTCCGAGGTGTGCCCGGGAGTCCCGACGACGCGGATCTCCAGGCCGTCGACCTCGATGACGTCACCGTCGCCGAGCCCCTCGGTCCCGAGCCGGTATTCAGGATCAAGAGCGCGTACGCCGGCCCCGACCCGCTCCGCGAAGGCCCGTGCCGCCTCGGAGTGGTCGTAGTGATGATGGGTCAGCAGCACCGTCGCCACCTCGCCGGCCGCCTCCGCGACCGCATCGAGATGCCCCTCGTCGAGAGGCCCCGGGTCGATCACGACCGACCGGCGCGCGCCGGGCTCGCGCAGCACCCAGGTGTTGGTGCCGTCGAGCGACATGATCCCAGGGTTGGGCGCGAGGATGCATTGCCCGCGCTCGCCGAAGACGCCGCCTGACCAGGACTCGTTCATGAGCGGTTCCTTCCGGCGACGAGAGTGGCGTGCAGGGGCATCATCGACAGGGTGTGGCCGCCGTCGACCTCGGTCACGGCCGGGGTGAACATCGTCAGCACGCGCTCTGCGGCGGCAGCGAGGACCTCGTCCTCGGAGCCGAGCGAGGTGACCTCGAGACAGTTGAGGTAGGTCGGCGGCATCATCGCCAGCTCGCCGGCCTCGACCTGGGCGACCGCCTCGGCGGTGCTCAGCCAGAGCACCGAGGAGGACTCGCTCGACACGTCACGCGTCACCTGCCCCTCAGGCAGGCGCGCGACGAAGAACCAGGTCGCGAAGCGCTTCGGCTCGAAGACGGGCGTCGTCCAGGCGGCCCACGGCCCCAGCAGATCCGTACGCAGCACCAGCCCCCGCCGGGTCAGCAGCTCGGTCAACGACAGCGAGCGTGACTCCAGGGCGGCCCGGTCGGCCTCCCAGTCGTCTCCCGAGACGTCGTCGACGACGGCATCGCCGGAAGCCCCCGCGAGCAGCACCCCGGACTCCTCGAACGTCTCCCGCACCGCCGCGGCGACCAGCGCCCGCGCGCGGGACTCGTCGACCCCGAGCCGGCGCGCCCACTCACCGGCCGACGGCCCGGCCCAGCAGGAGTCGGGCAGCTCGGCGTCGCGTACGTCCACGCCGCCGCCGGGAAAGACGGCCATCCCCGCGGCGAACCCCATCGTCAGCTGTCGGTGGAGCAGATAGACCTCGGGACCTGCGTCCGAGCCCGGCCGCAGCAGCAGCACCGTCGCCGCATCGCGCGGCTCGACCGGGGTGCGTACGCCCTGGGCGTACTCCCCGGCCAACGCCACGATGTCGTCACCAAGCCGGACTGGAGGGATCGGGATACGCACGTTCGTCACTGTAGCGACGCTCACACCAGCGCCCTACCCCCATCCGAGACTCAGACCGAGGCTCAGATCTCGACGACGATCTCCACCTCGACGGGAGCGTCGAGCGGCAGGACGGGCACACCGACGGCGGAACGCGCGTGCCGGCCGGCGTCGCCGAAGACCTTCCCGAGCAGCTCCGAGGCGCCGTTGGCGACGCCGGGCTGGCCGGTGAAGTCGGGCGTGGAGGCGACGAAGCACAGCACCTTCACGACGCGCTTGACCTGCGAGAGGTCACCGAGCTCGGCCTTGACCGCGGCCAAGGCGTTGAGCGCGCACTGCTGCGCCGCCGCGTAGCCGTCCTCGGCTGACACATCCCCGCCGACCTTGCCGACGGAGAGCAGCGCGCCGTCCTTCATCGGGAGCTGGCCCGAGGTGAAGACGTGGTTGCCCGAGCGCACCGCCGGAATGTAGGCCGCCACCGGCGGCACGACGTCCGGCACGCTCAGCCCGAGCTCGGCGAGGACGTCCTCGGGGCCGCTCACTCCGAGACCGCCCGCTTGAAGAAGCCGACGTAGTTGCCGGTGCCGTTGTCGAGGATGGAGACGAGCTCCCACCCGTCGGCACCGAAGTTGTTGAGAATCTGCGCCGCAGCGTGGTTGAGGATCGGCGCTACCTGGTACTCCCACTTGGTCATATCGGCACCCTACTTCGCGGACCCGCGGACCGGTTTTCCGGCGACATGGTTTGACCTTCCAACCGAGGACCCGGCCCACTATCGTCAGGTCCGTGACTCCCGCAGAGCAGCTGAAGACGTACGTCGACACCTGGTGGTCCTCCGTCCAGGACCTCCTCACGCTCCTCGAGGAGCTCTCCGAGCCCGACTGGGAGCAGCCCACCGACCTCCCCGGCTGGGACGTACGGGCCGTCGCCTCCCACGTCGCTCACCTCGAGGGCCTCACCGCCGGCGCGCCCCGCGAGGACGCGACCGTGCCCGAGTCCGCCCACATCAAGTCGCCGATGGGCCAGTTCACCGAGATCGGCGTGCTCACCCGCCGCGACGTCCCCACGGCGAGCATCATCGACGAGATCCGCCGTTACACCGCCGTACGCCACGACGAGCTGCTCGCCTCCCCGCCCGAGGACCCCGCGGTGCCGGCGTCCGGCATCTTCGGCGCGCTCGGGTGGACCACCGGCAAGCTGCTTCGCAACCGGCCGCTCGACCTCTGGCTGCACGAGCAGGACATCCGCCGCGCCACCGGCCGCCCGGGCAACCTCGACAGCCCCGGCGCTCTCCACACGGCCGACTACCTCCTCGAAGGCGTCGGGTTCGTGCTCGCCAAGAAGGCCGCCTGCGCCCCCGGCACCTCCGTCGTCGTCGAGGTCGAGGGCCACGCGCCCTACGCGTTCACCGTCACCAAGGAGGGGAAGGGAGTCCCGGTGGCCGACCCGGTCACCGCGCCCACCGTCACCCTCTCCACGGACCGGGAGACGTACGTCCTCCTCACCGGCGGCCGCGCCTCCGGCGACCCCGCCAAGGTCGAGATCAGCGGCGACACCGCCATCGGCACCAAGATCGTCGAGAACCTCAACATCACCCCCTGATGGCGCGACCCCGTTAAAGTCACTCCCATGAGTTCCGACTGGCCCCACGTGCAGCTGCATGTGGTGACCGGCAAGGGCGGCACGGGCAAGTCGACGGTGGCCGCGGCCCTGGCGCTCGGGCTGGCCTCCCACGGGAAGAACGTCCTGCTGTGCGAGGTCGAGGGCCGCCAGGGGGTGGCGCGGATGTTCGACGTCGACCCGCTGCCCTACGCCGAGACCCGCATCGCGACCGGGTTGCGGCTGCGGGCGCGATCCGGTGCCGACGCCGAGCCGGGCAACGTCTACGCCCTGCACATCGCCCCCGAGGAAGCCCTCCTCGAGTACCTGAAGATGTACTACAAGCTCGGTCCCGCCGGCCGCGCGCTCGACCGGTTCGGCGTGATCGAGTTCGCGACCACGATCGCGCCCGGGGTCCGGGACGTGCTCCTCACCGGCAAGCTCTTCGAGGCCGTCCAGCGCAACAGCCGCAACAAGGGCGCGCGGACCTACGACGCCGTCGTGCTCGACGCTCCCCCGACCGGCCGGATCACGAGTTTCCTCAACGTGTCCGAGTCCGTCGCGGGCTTGGCCAAGGTCGGCCCGATCAAGAACCAGGCCGACACGATGATGACCCTGTTCCGCTCCCGGCGCACCGCCGTCCACCTGGTCACGCTGCTCGAGGAGATGCCGGTTCAGGAGACCGCCGACGGCATCAGCGAGCTGCGCTCCGCCGGGCTTCCGGTCGGCGGCGTCATCGTCAACCAGGTACGCCCCCGCGACCTCCCTGACGAGTCCCTCGCCCCCGCTCTCGCCGGCTCCCTCGACGGCGAGCTGATCGCCGAGGACCTCAAGCGCGCCGGCATCGAACCCGACCCCGCCCTGATCTCCGCCCTCTCCGACGAGGCGAAGGAGTACGCCGAGCGCCGAGCCCTCGAGGACGCCCAGCGTGACCTCGTCGCCGGCCTCGGGGTCCCGACCTACGAGCTCAACCGGATCGCCGGCGGGATCGACATGGGCGGGCTCTACGAGCTCGCGGCCGAGCTCAAGGACCAGGGGCTCGCATGAGGATGGAATACCCGGTTAACCGGGTATCCCTGCACTTCTCTGGCATTGCAACACCAGAGAAGTGCAGGAAGTGCCTGAGCGACGTGACGCAAGTGACGAGAGGGACAGCCCGATGAGCGCTCACCCACGCGTCGGCCCGCTGGCCGCCCACGCCGACCACACCCGGGCCCTCGAGATCGACCGGCTGCTCGACGACCGCGACACCCACATCATCGTCTGCTGCGGCAGCGGCGGCGTGGGCAAGACGACCACGTCGGCGGCGCTGGCGCTCCGAGCGGCCGAGCGCGGACGCAAGGTGGTGGTGCTGACGATCGACCCGGCGCGACGCCTCGCCCAGTCGATGGGCATCGAGCGGCTCGACAACACGCCTCGCCAAGTGCCCGGGATCGGCCCGGGCCGACTCGACGCGATGATGCTCGACATGAAACGCACCTTCGACGAGGTGGTCGAGTCCCAGGCCAGCCCCGAGAAGGCGCAGCAGATCCTCAACAACCAGTTCTACATCGCGTTGAGCTCCAGCTTCGCGGGCACGCAGGAATACATGGCGATGGAGAAGCTCGGCCAGCTCTACCGCGACGCCTTCGCCCACAACGGCGGCAACGGCGACTACGACCTGATCGTCGTCGACACGCCCCCGAGCCGAAGCGCCCTCGACTTCCTCGACGCCCCCGAGCGCCTCTCCAGCTTCCTCGACGGGCGCTTCATACGCCTGATGCTGGCCCCGGCCAAGGGGCCGGTCAAGCTCATGTCGGCGGGGATCAACATCGTCACCAACGCGCTCAAGAAGGTCCTCGGCGGCCAGATGCTCACCGACCTGCAGACCTTCGTGACCGCGCTCGACACCGTCTTCGGTGGGTTTCGGCAACGGGCCCAGGAGACGTACGCACTGCTTCAGGCCGACGAGACCGCCTTCCTCGTCATCGCGGCCCCCGAGCCGGATGCCCTCCGGGAGGCCGCCTACTTCGTCGAGCGCCTCTCCGGCGATCGGATGCCTCTCCAGGGGCTGGTCGTCAACCGAGCCACCCTGCCCGACGACGCCTCGCTCACCGCGGCCGCCGCCGGGGCCGCCTCCGAACGTCTCCCCGACGCGCCTCTCACCGCTGGACTCCTGCGGCTCCACGCCGACCGCGCCCTCCTGGTCGAGCGCCAGCACCAGCTGCGCGAGCGCTTCGCGGTCGCCCATCCCCAGGTGCCGACCGCCGTCGTGCCGGCGCTGCCCGGTGACGTACACGATCTCGACGGGCTCCGCGAGATCGGCCGGCTGCTTGCCCAGGAATGAGCACCTGAAAACGGGGTCGAGCCAGGACGTACGTGACGTACGTCCTGGCTCAGACCAAGATCTTCAGCGACTCACTCGAGTAGGGGACGAGTGATCACTCCACGGATGCACGGGTGCGCGCGGCCTCGAGCACGGCGCGCCAAGAGGCGTTCGGGCTGCGGCGGAGCAGCGCACGACGCTCGCGCTCGGTCATACCGCCCCAGACACCCCACTCGATCTGGTTGTCGAGCGCCTCGGCAAGGCACTCGGTGCGGACGACGCAGCCTGAGCAGACCATCTTGGCCTTGTTCTGCTCGGCTCCACGTACGAAGAGCTCGTCGGGCTCGTTCTCACGACAGGCGGCCTGTAGCGACCATTCATCAACCCACATGGTGTGCCATCCCTTCATCGGAGCGCTTCGCCCTCCCCATATTGATGACGTGGCGCCCGTGCGGACTAAAGGTTAAGGACTCGACCCGGTCGAGTGACACACCCTTCTGGCCCAAAGTACGTAGTTCGAAATGACTAGGAGGGGTCCTGGGACCCGTTTTTGCCTCCCTGTCCGGCTCCGATTGCGAATCATGTGCTATTAGCCGCAATCACCTACGATGACCAGCATGTCTTCGCCGTCGCTGCGCCCGCAGACCGTGCTCAAGCATCTCGCCGTCATGTGCGGGGTCGCAGCCGTCCTCGGCGTCGTCGCCGCGGGCCTCGCCATCCCCTTCGCCGGTGTGGCCGGGATCGCGGCCAAGGAGACGGCCGAGAAGATGGATTCGCTGCCGAAGGCCTTCGAGGTCGACGACATGTCCCAGACGACCAAGATCGTCGACCGCAAGGGCAACCTGATCACGACGCTCTACGACCAGAACCGCGTCTACCGTCCTCTCGACCAGATCTCGTCCAACATGACGAAGGCACTCCTGGCGATCGAGGACTACCGCTTCTACCAGCACGGCGCGATGGACCTCAAGGGCACGCTGCGCGCGCTGATCACCAACCAGGCCAGCGACTCGGTGCAGGGTGGTTCCTCCATCACCCAGCAGCTGGTGAAGACGACGCTGGTCTACTCCGCGAAGACCGAGGCCGAGCGCAAGGCGGCCATCGAGAAGTCGACCGCCCGCAAGATCCGCGAGCTGCGCTACGCGATCGCGCTGGAGGAGAAGCACTCCAAGGACTGGATCCTCGAGCGCTACCTCAACGCGGCCTACTTCGGCGACGGCGCGTACGGCGTCCAGGCGGCCGCCAAGCACTACTTCAACGTCAACGCCTCCGAGCTCAACTGGCAGCAGTCGGCGATGCTGGCCGGGATGGTGAAGAACCCCACCGGCTACGACCCGACCAACTACCCCGACGCCACCATCGCCCGCCGCAACGTCGTCGTCGACCGGATGGCCGCACTCAAGGTCGTCTCCCGCCCCGAGGCGGAGAAGCTGAAGGACGCCAGCCTCGGCCTGAACGTCCAGAAGCAGCGCAACGGCTGCCTCGGCTCGTCTGCGGAGTTCTTCTGCGACTACGTGCTCAAGTGGCTGCTCAAGGACCCGGCCTTCGGCGAGACCGAGACCGACCGGCTCGCGCTGATCAAGTCCGGCGGTCTGACCATCAAGACCACGCTCGACCAGCGCTTCCAGGACGCCGCTCAAGAGTCGGTCGAGGATCACGTCTACGCCACCGACCAGGCCATCGGCGCCCTGGCCATGGTCGAGCCCGGCACCGGTCGCGTCCGGGCGCTCGCGCAGTCCCGTCCGATGGGTGACAACAAGAAGAAGGGCCAGTCCTACCTCAACTACCTGGTCCCGAAGGAGAAGTCGGGCGACTCCAACGGCTTCCAGGCCGGGTCGACCTTCAAGGCGTTCACCCTGGCCGCTGCCATCGAGCAGGGGTTCCCGCTCAAGCAGAAGATCAACTCGCCCGAGGAGCTGACGCTCAACGAGTCCACCTTCGCCGGCTGCCCGGGTGACGGCAACCGGGTCGGCAACCACACGTTCCACAACTCCACGACCTCGGGCAGCAAGGACGCCTACACCGGCACCCGGGAGTCCGTGAACACCTTCTACGCCCAGCTCTTCCAGCTCACCGGGATGTGCACGCCCTACAAGATGGCGCAGAAGATGGGCGTCAAGCTCACGGCCCCGTTCGGGGTCAACTTCGACGACGGTCACATCTGCAAGCCGAGCGAGACCCGCTGCGGCGGCGCGGAGCGCGTGCCGACCTTCACCCTCGGCGTCGTCGACGTCAGCCCGCTCGAGATGGCCGAGGCGTACGCGACGTTCGGCGCCCGCGGCAAGCACTGCGACTCGGTTCCGGTCAACGAGATCCTCGACGCCAACAACAAGGTGATCAAGCAGTACGAGCCGACCTGCGAGCAGGCGATGGCCAAGGGCACCGCCGACGCGGTCAACGACATCCTTCGCGGCGTGATGGAGCCCGGTGGCTTCGGCCAGAACCTGGCCCTGTCGGTGCCGAGCGCCGGCAAGACCGGAACCACGCAGGACAACAAGGCGGTGTGGCTGATGGGCTACACGCCTCGGCTCGCGACCGCTTCGATGATCGCCGGCGCCAACTCGGCTGGCACACCGCTCAGCCTCAACGGCCAGGTCGTCGGCGGCAACTACGTCTACGAGGCGGCGGGCTCGACGACTGCGGGTCCGATGTGGGGCGGCGCGATGCAGGTGATCGACAAGTACCTCAAGTCCGTGGACTTCCAGGAGCCCGACCCGAGCGTGATCGCAGGAAACACGGTTGATGTCCCCTGGGTCGGCGGCATGACCGTCGAGAAGGCGACGAAGGTGCTGAGGGCCGCCGGCTTCCAGGTCCAGCTCGGCCCTGAGGCGTACTCCGAATACGACCGCGGCCTGGTTGCCTTCACCACTCCGTCCGGCGATGCCGCCGAGGGATCGCCGATCACGATCTACACCTCGCTCGGCCCGGAGCCCAAGCCCGAGCCGAAGAAGAAGAAAAAGCAGCCCGAGCCGACGACGACGCCTGACGACGAGAAACCGAAGCCGAGAGCCGAGGCGAACGAGCCCGACTTCGGCTGGGAGTGGCCGACCGGCTGACGCGAGCCCATCCAACGCCTGTGGCCCCACCGATCCGGTGGGGCCACAGGCGTTCTCGGGCTGCCGTCAGGCGAGTTGCTTGCGCACCTCCGCGGCCACGGCACCACCGTCGGCACGGCCCTTGGTCTGCGGGGTCAGGATGCCCATGACCTTGCCCATGGCACGCATCCCCTCGTCGGCCGCACCGGTCTGGGCGATGGCCTTGCTGACGAGGTCGGAGATCTCCTCGGCGCTCAGTTGAGCGGGCAGGTACTCGGTGATCACCGCGGCCTCCGCGGTCTCCTTCTCGGCCTGCTCGGCGCGACCACCGTCGGCGAAGGCGGTGGCCGCCTCGCGGCGCTTCTTGGCCTCGCGGGTGAGGATCGTGATGATCTCGTCGTCGGTGAGCTCCTTGGCCTCCTTGCCGGCGACCTCGGCCTCGGTGATCGAGGCCATGACCATACGCAGCGTCCCGGCGCGCTCCTTGTCACGGGCCTTCATCGCGGAGGTCAGGTCGGTCCTCAGCTGGTCCTTCAGAGTGCTCATGGAACCCATTGTGGCAGGGTTGAGCCATGCGGCTCGCCTCAGTAATCGGCGCAACCCTCGGCACCGGGCTCGCCACCGGCGCGGCCATGACGGCGTACGCCCTGTGGGAGGCCCGTCAATACACGCTGCGCCACGTCGGACTCCCGGTGCTCCCCGAGGGCGCGGACCCGCTGCGGGTGCTGCATCTCTCCGACATGCACGTGGTCCCGTCGCAGCACAAAAAGCTCGACTGGATCGCGTCGCTGGCCTCGCTGAAGCCGGACCTGGTCGTCGACACCGGTGACAACCTGGCCCATCAGCGGGCGGTGCCGTCGATCGTCAATGCCCTCGGCGGGCTGCTCGACGTACCGGGCGTCTTCGTGCACGGCTCCAACGACTACTACGAGCCACGGATGCGCAACCCGATCGGCTACCTGCTGCCGGACAACGGCAAGCGGCAGACGAACGTGCCCGAGCTCCCCTGGCGTGACCTGTCCGCTTCCTTCACCAAGTCCGGCTGGCTGGACCTCACCAACACGCGCTCGTCGCTGACCGTCAAGGGCATCGAGTTCGCCTTCGCGGGCGTCGACGACCCCCACCTCCGCCTCGACGACCTCTCCTCGGTCGCCGGCCCCGCGGACCCGGCCGCGGACGTACGCCTCGGGGTCGCGCACGCTCCCTATCTACGGGTCCTGGACCAGTTCACCGCGGACGGCTACGACGCGATCCTGGCCGGCCACACCCACGGCGGTCAGATCTGCCTCCCGGGCGGACGAGCGCTGGCCACCAACTGCGATCTCGACCCCGGCCGGGTACGCGGCCTGCACACTCACACCCACGGTGGACGGCAGGCTTGGCTGCACGTATCGGCCGGTCTCGGCACCTCGCCCTACACCCGGATCCGCATCGCCTGCCGCCCCGAGGCGACCCTCCTGACACTCACCCCGCGCGGGGCTTCTCGTCGGTAGGGCCCGATTACGGATCGGGGGAGTCTCTGGGCTATGCTCATTCCTCGTTGGACCGTTTGTTCGGTGCAGCATTCGGGTTGTAGCGCAGCTTGGTAGCGCACCTCGTTCGGGACGAGGGGGCCGCAGGTTCAAATCCTGTCAACCCGACATCGAGTTCAGGCTCGGAGATCGCAGATCTCCGAGCCTGATCCCGTTTTCCGGCGCAGTAGTGTCGACGCCATGAGCTTCGACACGCGCAACGGCACCCGCGGCGCCAAACAGCCCTCGGCCAACCTCCTCCTGAAGCTGGGCAACAAGCTGATGATGAGCCGGGCCCGCAAGAGCAACGCCAAGATGGCCGGGATGCGGCTGCTCGTTCTCACCACGATCGGCAAGAAGAGCGGCGAGCCCCGTTCGACGCCGCTCGCCTGGTTCCCGGGCGACGACGGCACCTGGCTGATCGCCGCCTCGGCGGCCGGCGGACCGAAGAATCCGGCGTGGTACTACAACCTCGCTGCCAACCCGGACCGGGTCACCATCGAGCTCGGCGGCGAGACCATCCCGGTGGTCGCCGAGCAGCTGCACGGCGAGGAGCGCGCCCGCGCGTGGGCCGCGATCGTGGAGTCATCCGCCAACTTCGGGAGCTACGAGGAGAAGACCGACCGCGAGATCCCGGTCATCCGCCTCACCCGCGCCTGAGTTCAAATGTGACGCGCAGCATGCGAAACTGCCCCTCATGAGCAACGACCCCGCCGACAAGCTCGCCGCGCCGTCGTTCGGTTTCAAGAAGAAGCGTGGGGGCACGAAGCCGGCGAACACCAAGCCCGAGAAGACCCAGCCCCAGAAGACCCAGCCCCCGAAAGCTCGGGTCGAGACTGCCTCGGTCGAGACGGCCTCTGCTGAGAAGACCCAGGTGCTGGAGAAGACGGCACCACCCGTCGTAGCGTCCGAGCCGCCCGCTGAGAAGGCCGCGAAGAAGGCCGCAGCGAAGCCGGCGAAGAAGCAGAAGGCTCAGAAGCCGCCAAAGCCGGCGAAGGAACCGAGGGCACCCAAGGAGCCCAAGGAACCGCTTCAGCGCAGGATCAACCTCGGCACCCCGTCGGGCCTGTCCGCGGCGGTCATGATCGGGGCCATCGTCGGCGCGTTCATGGCCCTGGCCGTCTGGTTCAGCGGCACCGTGAGCCAGTGGACGCGAGGCACCTCGTCGCTGGGCGACAAGGGCGCGATCATCCTCATCGCCGTCTTCGCCCTCGCGATCATCGTCGGCGGCTACCTCCTCCGCCTGGCGGGCGCCCGCTCCCCCTTCACGATCAGCTTCCTCGGCTCAGCGCTCGTCGCCGTACTCTCGATGCTCTTCCTCACCGACGTCTTCGCCCACGCCTGGGGAGTGATCATCGTCGTGATCCTCACCGCCGCCGCGTACGCCCTCTCCTACTGGGTCACGACCAACTACATCGACTGACAGACCCGGCCGAGGCGTCACTCCGGTCGGCCGAGTTGGCACCGTCGTGCCAACTCGGCCAGCGCGCCTGACGTCTCGTCAGAGGGCGGCGGCTACCAGCTCGGCGAGCTGGACGGTGTTGAGCGCGGCGCCCTTGCGGAGGTTGTCGTTGGAGATGAACAGGGCGAGGCCGCGGTTGTCGGGGACACCCTCGTCCTGGCGGATGCGGCCGACGTAGGAGGGGTCCTTGCCAGCGGCGTACAGAGGCGTGGGTACGTCGCGGAGCTCGACGCCCGGGGCGTTCGCGAGGATCGCGGTGGCGCGCTCGGGGGTCAGGGGCGAGGAGAACTCGGCGTTGACCGCGAGCGAGTGACCGGTGACGACCGGGACGCGTACGCAGATGCCGGAGACCCGCAGGTCGGGCAGGGACAGGATCTTGCGGGACTCGTTGCGGAGCTTCTGCTCCTCATCGGTCTCGTTGAGGCCGTCCTCGACCAGCGAACCGGCGTAGGGCAGGACGTTGTAGGCGATCGTCTCGACGTACTTGTCCGGCTCCGGGAACGCGATGGCGGACCCGTCGTAGGCGAGCTCACGGGCCTTGTCGCCGGCAGCCGCGACCTCGCTGACCAGCTCCTCGACGCCGGCGACGCCGGAGCCCGAGACGGCCTGGTAGGTCGATACGACGAGCCGCTCGAGACCGGCTTCGTCGTGGAGCGCCTTGAGGACCGGCATCGCGGCCATCGTGGTGCAGTTGGGGTTGGCGATGATGCCCTGGCGGGCCTCGATGACCCCGTCCATCGCCGAGGGGTTGACCTCGGAGACGACCAGCGGGATCGACGGGTCCTTGCGCCAGGCCGAGGAGTTGTCGATGACGATCACGCCGGCCTCGGCGAACTTCGGCGCCAGCGCCTTCGAGGTGGCGCCACCGGCGGAGAAGATCGCGATGTCGAGACCCGACGGGTCAGCGGTGGCGGCGTCCTCGACGACGACCGAGCGACCACCGAACTCGATGGTCTTGCCGGCCGAGCGCGCCGAGGCGAAGAAACGAACCTCGCCGAGCGGGAAGCCGCGCTCGAGCAGGATCTGGCGTACGGCGACGCCCACCTGTCCGGTCGCTCCCACAATTCCCAGGTTGATGCTCATCGGCCGGTCCCTCCATAGACGATGGCCTCTACGTCGCTGTCGAGGCCGAATGCTTTGTGTGTGGCGCGCACGGCGCGGTCGAGGTCGTCGGCGCTGACCAGCACCGAGACGCGGATCTCCGAGGTCGACACCATCCGGATCAGGACTCCCTCGGCGGCGAGCGCGGCGAAGAACTTCGCCGTGATCCCCGGATGCGTACGCATCCCAGCGCCGACGATCGAGAGCTTGCCGATCTGCTCGTCGGCGACCGGGTCGGCGAAGCCGACCTCAGCCTGGATGTCGGCGAGGGCCGCGCGGGCCCTCTTGACGTCGGTGCGGGGCAGCGTGAACGAGATGTCCGTGCGCCGCGTCTTCTCCGCCGACACGTTCTGGACGATCATGTCGATGTTGATGCCGTTGTCGGCAAGGGTGTCGAAGATGCGGGCGGCCTCGCCGGGCTCGTCGGTGACCCCGGCGACGGTGATCTTGGCTTCACCGCGGTCGTGGGCCACACCGACGATCTCCGGGGTGTCGCCATCGGCGTCGGCGCCGTAGGAGACCTTCTCGACCTCCACGTCGCTGAACCTCTCCGCGGCGGCCTGCACCGCGCGGTCGACCTCGTCGTCGCCGACTACGACCGAGACCCGGACCTCCGAGGTGGAGATCATCTGGATGTTGACCCCGGCTTGAGCGATCGCAGAGAAGAAGTCGGCGATCTTCTTCGGCTGGGTGCGCAGCCCGGCACCGATCAGGGAGACCTTGCCCATCCGGGGCTCGGTGTTCACCCGCTCGAAGCCGAGCTCAGCGCGCGCCTGCTCCAGCACCTTCCCGGCGCGCTCGGCGTCATCGCGGGGCAGCGTGAACGTGATGTCGGTGCGGCCGGAGCCGGCTGCCGACGAGTCCTGGACCACCATGTCGACGTTGATGCCCACGCCGGCGACGATCTCGAAGACCTTCGCGGCGGCGCCCACCTGGTCGGGGGCGTTGACGACGGTGATCTTGGCCTGGCTGCGGTCGTGGGCGATGGCGGCGACGATCGGCGCCTCCATCCCTGCGTCGCCGCCGAGCTGGTGGTCGGCGTGCGGCGAGACCGCGTCGATGCTGCCCTTGACCACGGTGCCGTTGAGGGTGGAGAAGGAGGAGCGTACGTGGATCGGAAGGCTGTGGCGCCGGGCGAACTCCACCGAACGCAGGTGGAGCACCTTCGCCCCGGAGGCCGCCAGCTCGAGCATCTCCTCGAAAGCGACCGAGCTCAGCTTGCGAGCGGTCGGGACGATCCGCGGGTCGGCGGTGAAGACGCCGTCGACGTCGGTGTAGATCTCGCAGACGTCGGCGTTCAGCGCCACAGCCAGCGCGACCGCGGTGGTGTCGGTGCCGCCACGGCCCAGCGTGGTGATGTCCTTGGTGTCCCGGGAGACGCCCTGGAAGCCGGCCACGATCGCGATCGCACCGTCGCCGAGCGCTGCCTGGATCCGCTCCGGGGTGATGCTGAGGATCTTGGCGCGCCCGTGCTGCGCGTCGGTGATCAGACCGGCCTGCGACCCGGTGAACGACCGAGCCTCGTACGCCAGCCCGCGCTCGTTCGCGACGTCGTTGATCGCCATCGCGAGCAGCGCCATGGACTGCCGCTCGCCGGAGGTGAGCAGCATGTCGAACTCACGCGCGTGCGCGGTCGCGTCGGGCGAGACCTTGTTGGCCAGGTCGATCAGCTCATCGGTGGTGTCGCCCATGGCAGAGACGGCCACGACGACGTCGTGGCCCTGCTCTTTGGTCGCGACCACTCGCTGAGCGACGCGCTTGATGCCTGCAGCGTCTGCGACCGAGCTGCCACCGTACTTCTGAACGACGATTCCCACGGCGGGAAAGTCTACGTTGCCGGTGCGGGCGTCTTCTCCAGCATCTCATCAGCGGCGGCTAGGTCCTCGTCCTCACCGGTGAACGGCTCGGAGTCGAGGCGGTCGTGAGCGACCACGGTGAGCAGTGCGTTGAGCACGGCACCGGCCAGGTTGCCCCAGTTGTTGACGTAGCTGAACTGCCACCACCACAGCGCCTCGTCGACGTCGCCGAGACGGTAGTGCCGCAGGCCGTACTCCAGATCGGTCACCAGGCTGGCGACGTCGTCGGAGATCTGGCTGTCGACAACGTCCGGGCTGTACGGATCGAAGACGAAGCTGTAGGTGTCGATGTCGCCGAACATCTCGGCGAGCCCCATCCGGAGCTCGTCGACATCGGCTTCCATGCCCACGTCGGGCTGGAACTCCTCACGAGGCTCGAAGTCCTGCTGGGCGCCCAGTCGCGCGCCCGCCAGCAGGATCTGGCTCACCTCCAGCAGCAGCATCGGCACAGCGCTGCCCCCATCGCCGTCCGCAGCGATCGCACGCACCGAGAGCAGGAAGCTCTCCACCGAGTCGGCGATGCTGGTGGCGAAGTCCTTGCCGGTCAAGTCATTCGTCATGACGGCCCCCTTCCCGAGGTCCCTTGAATCGTCAGGCTACCGCCGAAGTCGCGGCCTGACGAGGGTAAAGAGTCGGCTCTTAGGGATCACACAGGTAACGACTACTCAGCCGCGCGGCGTCCGGCGAATGCGCGGCCGAGGGTGACCTCGTCGGCGTACTCCAGATCGCCACCGACCGGGAGACCGCTGGCCAGACGGGTGACCTTCAGCCCGAGCGGGCTCAGCTGACGGGTCAGATAGGTCGCCGTCGCCTCGCCCTCGAGGTTGGGGTCCGTGGCGAGGATCACCTCGGTGATCCCGGGGTCGTTGAGCCGCTGGACGAGCTCACGGATGCGCAGCTGGTCGGGACCGATCCCGTCGATCGGGCTGATCGCGCCGCCGAGCACGTGATAGCGCCCGCGGAACTCGCGGGTGCGCTCGATCGCGACGACGTCCTTGTACTCCTCGACCACGCACAGCACCGACTGCTCGCGACGGGGGTCGCGACAGATCCGGCAGGTCTCCTCCTCGGAGACGTTGAAGCAGACCGAGCAGAACTTCACCTTTGCCTTGACCTCGTTGAGGATCGAGGCCAGCCGATGTACGTCGGCGGGATCAGCCTGGAGCAGATGGAACGCGATCCGCTGAGCGCTCTTCGGGCCTACGCCCGGCAGCCGTCCCAGCTCGTCGATGAGGTCTTGGACCACACCCTCGTACAACTTGGTTATCGCCTGTCTCTAGCTGTGCTGGTTTCAACTGTGTCTGTTTCAGAAGCCGAGCTTGAACGGCGGCTCGCCGCCGCCGGGGGCACCGGGGCCACCGAGGCCGCCCGCGAGCGGGCCCATCGCCTCACCGGCGAGCTCGTCGGCCTTGCCCTTGGCCTCGCGGTAGGCAGCGACGATCACAGCGCCGAGGTCCTCGAGGTCGTCGGGGTTGCTGCCGTCGAACTCGCCCTGCTTGATCTCCACGCCGACCAGCTCGCCGGTGCCGGTGAGCTTGACGGTCACCGCACCGCCGGCGACGGTGCCGTCGACGATCGTGTCGGCGAGCTTCTCCTGGGCGTCGACGATTTGGCTCTGCAGCGCCTGGGCCTGCTGCATGATCGCGTTGAGGTCGAAGCCGCCCTCGCCGCCGAGGCCTTCGAGTGGGTTCGTCATCTGTGCCGTCCTAGTTGTGAGGAATCTCTTCGATCATCGTTGCACCCAACTCCTGAGCGAGCAGCGCCTCGGCGCCCATCGCGGCAGGCCCGTCGTAGGCCTGGTCGTCGGGGTTCACCGCGGCATCGGCCTCCGCCAGGCGGGCCACCGTGTCGTCGACAGGGGGCTCGTAGTCGGCCGCACGCGTCGGCCGAATGGCCTCCCTAGCCAGCGCGATCGCTCCTGGGTCGGCGGGCTGCATAGTCGACGAGGCCTGTGGCTCCGGCGGAGCCGGCGGCTGGTCCGGGGGCGGCGGCTCGGCGGCCCAGTCGGGCGGTGGCGCCTGCTCGTTCCAGGATGCCTCCGGCGGCTGCTGCGGCTGGGTGGGCTCCTGGGGCTGGCTCGGCTGTGGCGTCGGCGGCGCCTGCCGCTGCGGGGACCCTTGGCCGCCGCCCGCGACGATCGCCTCGATCTTCGGCTGGATGCCGATCACGTTGACCAGCGCCTGCCCGAGGATCGGCTCGTGCCCGCCGGTCGCGAACCGGTCGCGGAGACCCGGCGAGGCGAACCCGAGGGTGAGCACGCCGTCGCGGAAGTCGACCACCTGGGCGTTCTGGCCCACCAGCGACCAGGTCGCCCGGCGCAGGCCCTTGGTCTGGGCGATCACGTCGTCCCACAGGCGGCGGACGTCCACGTTGCCCATGCCGCCCGGCGACTGCGCCTGAGGCTGGGTCTGAGGCGGCGTCTGAGGCTGGCTCGGCGGCTCAGGAGCGGCCGGCGTCTGCTGGGGAGGCATCTCCGCGGCCGGAGCGGGCTCGCGGGCGGGCTCGGGGGCTCGCTCAGGGGCCGGGGCGTACGCCTGGACGGGCTCTGGATGCGGCGTCGCGGGAGCGACCGTCTCGTGCCCCGGCGCACCGACGGACGGCTTGAGCACCGGCCGGTCCTGAGCGGGGGCAGCCGCCGCCGGAGCAGCGGTCACCGTCGGCGTACCGCTGATCTCGATCCGCCTCTCCAGACGGTCCAGTCGGGCCGCGAGGCCGTCGGCACCGTCGGCCGCGGGCAGCAGCACCCGGGCACAGATCAGCTCGAGCAGAAGTCGGGGTGCGGTGGCGCCGCGCATCTCGGTCAGACCGGTCGCGACCGCATCGGCGGCCCGCGACAGATCGTGTGGGCCGAAGCGTCCGGCCTGAGCGACCAGCCGCTCGCCGCCGTCCTCAGAGACGTCGATGAGCCCGGTAGCGGGCGCATCCGGGACCGCCTTGACGATGACCAGGTCACGCAGCCGCCGCAGCAGGTCCTCGGTGAACCGCCGCGGGTCCTGGCCGGTCTCGATGATCTTGTCGATGACACCGAAGACCGCCGCGCCGTCATGGGCGGCGAAGGCGTCGACGACCTCGTCCAGCAGCGCGTCCGGGGTGTAGCCGAGCAGACCAGCAGCCAGCTCGTACGTCACGCCCTCAGGCCCCGAGCCACCGAGCAACTGGTCCATGACCGAGAGGCTGTCGCGCATAGACCCGGCGCCCGCGCGTGCGACGAGCGGCAGCGCGGCCGGCTCGACGTTGATGCCCTCCTTCTCGCACAGCGTCGAGATGTAGTCGGAGACCAGCTTGGGCGGGAAGAGGCGGAACGGATAGTGATGGGTGCGCGACCGGATCGTCGGAATGACCTTCTCCGGCTCGGTCGTCGCGAAGATGAACCGCAGGTGCTCCGGCGGCTCCTCGACGAGCTTGAGCAGCGCGTTGAAGCCCTGCGTCGAGACCATGTGGGCCTCGTCGATGATGTAGACCTTGTAGCGGCTCTTCACCGGCGCGAAGAACGCCTTCTCCCGCAGGTCACGGGCATCATCCACGCCACCGTGCGACGCCGCGTCGATCTCGATCACGTCGATGCTGCCGGGCCCGCCGCGGGCCAGGTCCCGGCACGACTCGCACTCCCCGCACGGATCCGCGATCGGCGCCTTCTCGCAGTTCAGCGCCCGCGCCAGGATCCGCGCCGAGGTCGTCTTGCCGCAGCCACGTGGCCCGGAGAAGAGGTACGCATGGTTGACCCGGTTGCCCGCGAGCGCATTGCGCAGCGGGCCGGTGACGTGATCTTGGCCGATGACCTCGGCAAACGTCTCCGGCCGGTAGCGGCGGTAGAGAGCTAACGGTGCGTCCACCCGATAGACCCTAGCCGCGACCGCCGACAGTTCGTAACCACCCGCGACGTGCGTCGGACACCGGCCCACCGCCGAGCGTGCGCGGGAAAAGAAAAGGCCCCCCACGTACCCAACAGAGCTCGCTTATCCTTGCTGCCTTCCGGCCCTGGGGAGGTTCGACAAGATGTCGCCACATGGGGGGTTGCCGAAGAGTCTAGACGAGTCCGCTCGCCGATCCCAAAGGCGGCCCGCTGGCCCTCCGCCGATTTCCTCCAGGATCACGGAGCCGCGTAGGATCCCTCACGGATCTGTCGCCTAGTGGCCTATGGCGCACGGCTGGAATCCGTGTTGGGTTAACGCCCTCGGGGGTTCGAATCCCCCCAGATCCGCCAGCACAAACCGGCGCCTGACCTGCTATCGAGCAGGTCAGGCGCCGTTCATTTATCAGTGTGCCCAGGACATTGCTCATCCGCGGCCCCGCGTGCGGAGCAGCGCGATTCCGAGGATCAACCCTCCGGGCACGATCACGATCGGCGCCACCGGGTCCTCGAATCCGGTGCCGACCAGAGCCACGACGCTGACCACGCCGAGCAGGATGCTGACGATCGTCGTCGCCAGCGCCGCCCGGCGGACGACGCCATGTCCGCGTAACGCCTCCGCAGCGAAGACCATCGACCCGAGCGCGAGCAGCGACAAGGCGGACACGAGCGGGACCGTCAGCACGTCGAAGTCCCGCACGAGCGGCGGCAGGTTCTCCGGGTCGGCGAACAGGCCCAACCCCAGAGCCACGTACGTCCACCACACGACCAGCGTGGCCAGTGCCGACCACCACGCGAGCCGTCCGAGTCGCCCGGGCACCCCGATGCGGATCTGGCGGGCAGCCAGAGCCAGGAACACCGGGGACACGAAGAGGAGCAGCCCCGTGACCAGCGCGTAGACCGGATGGTCCTGGGTGATCTGGGCCTGCGTGGAGCTCGCCAGCGCATTGACCGCCACGCCTTCGCGTTCGGCTGCAGCCACCAGATCCTGCTCGAAGCCGGCTCCGATGGTGACGGCAACCACGACATAGCCCGCCAGCACCGAGACCGCGCCGACGTACGCCCGGCCTGCCGATGCCACCCACTGCGGGGCCCGCCCGCGGTCGACGCGGCGTGCAGGCTGGTCGCGGCGGGCGATCCTCTTGACGTTCATCGCCCTCAGCCCACCGTTTGCTCGGCCCGAGCCGCGGCCTTGAGCTTGGCCGCCTGCACCGGGTTGTCGACGACGAGGACGTCCTCCGGGTCCGGTTCGGTGTGGTGCTGCAGGGTGTAGAACCGCACCTCGTGACCGTCCGGATCGTGCAGCAGCGGCAGGATCCAGCCGAGGGTGGCAGGCTGCACGCCTGCGTGCCGCTCGCCGAGGTCGGTCAACCTGTCCCCGAGCGCGCGGAGGGTGCACTCGTCGGCCACTCCGATCGAGAAGTAGTCGAAACCGGCGGCGGCACGAGCGCGTTCGGGATCGAGCCGCAAGCCCAGGTTCGGGCCACCGTTGGGGTGTACCAGGCAGATGCCGTCGAGCTCGCCGTCCGTCTGAAACTCCACGACGAGCTTGTACCCGAGCCTTGATTCGTACCACCGCTGGGCTCGCCGAAGGTCGGCGACCGGCAGCTTGAGGTGGTGGACGCCGGCGAGAGCCGGTGCTTCATAGTCGCTCATGTCCACTCCTGACTTGCAGTGTGACTGCAATTTCCTAATTGCAGTTATACTGCAACTCGTGTCTTCAGAAGTCAATCCCCCCACTCGGGGATCTCGTGCCGAGCGGACCGAGCAGGCGATCGTCGCCGCGGCCCACGAACTCTTCGCCCAGCGCGGCTATCGCGGCACCGCGCTGACAGACGTCGCCAAAGCCGCGGGCGTCTCCGACCGAACCATCTACGTCCGCTTCGCCACCAAGGCACACCTGCTCAAGCGAGTGGTCGACGTGGCCCTCGTCGGTGACGCCCTGCCTATCGCCCTGGCCGATCGCGACTGGATCGACACGGTCATGAACGCCCCGACACTCGAGGAGCGGCTGGCCGCGGACGCGGAAGGCACCGCGGTGATGATGGATCGCATCGCGCCCGTCCTCGCCGTAGCCATGCAGGCCGAGGCGGACGAGCCGTTGATCGCAGCAGCAGCCCAGGCGGCCCGCGAGTCGACACTCGAGCAGGTGCGCGCCTTCTGGGAGAAGCTGCACCGCGACGGGCTGATGAGCCCCGATGCCGACCTCGAGTGGGTGATCGCCACCAGCGCCCTGCTGGCCAACGCCGAGACGTACGTCCACATGACCCGCACACTGCGCTGGACACCCCCCGAGTACCAGGCGTGGCGGCACCGAACCTGGCGCCACCTCGCCATGGCCCCGGCGACGTGAGCTGCGACGTGCCTCAGTCCAGCACGGCGTACGCCTCGACCTCGACGAGCACGTCAGGCTCGAACAGGTAGTCCACGCCGATCGCGGACAGTGGCGGCAGGGGCTGCGGGATGCCGAGCTCGTCGATGACGCTCTCGAGCCCGGTGACGAAGGCGTCGTACTTGTCCGGGGTCCAACCCGTGACGAAGAACCGGAGGCGTACGACGTCGGCGAAGGTCGCGCCGGCCCCGGCCAGGCCGCGGGCGGTGTTGCGGAGGGCATGGGCGAGCTGGCCGGCGAGGTCCCCCGGGGCGACGCCGCGACCGAGCTCGTCCCGCGCGATCTGTCCGGCGACATGGATGTGTCGGGAGCCGGTGGCGACAGAGACGTGGTGGTAGGGCACGGGCTGGAACATGCCTTCGGGGGTGAGCAGATCGACGGACACGATGAGATTCCTTTCGAGGGTTAAGGTTTCTCATGTGTACTTGGTATCCAGAGGACACTTCAACGAGTCTAGGTGTCATGCCGGATACCCCGGGCCCCTTGCGCCTGACCCAGGAGCATCGCGAGCTTCTCGACCAGCTCCTCGACAAGTGGTCGCTCCAGGTGCTCGACACGCTCTGTGAGCGGCCTCGCCGCTTCAACGAGCTGCGTCAGGCGATCCCGGCAGTGACCCAGAAGTCACTCACCACCGCGCTGCGTCGCCTGGAGCGCAACGGCATGGTCGAGCGCGTCGTACTGAGCACTCGCCCGGTCGCGGTGGAATACCGCATCACCCCGCTGGGCAGCACCCTGCAGGACCTCATCGACCGGCTCTACCACTGGACGACCACGACCCTGCCCGAGGTCGAAGCAGCACGCCAGGCCTTCGACCGCTCGGTCTGACGCGCTACATCGAGCTCTTGCGCCGCGAGAACAGCGGCCGCAGGACCAGCCCGAGGCCGAGCGCACCGCCGCCCGCGATGCCCCACCAGATCGCGTTCTCGCGAACGGCGGCGAGGGGATCCGCCTTCTCGCGCGCCATCGGCGCCTGATCGACCTCGGGCGGCTTGGTCGTCTCCTTGTCGAGCGGCCGAACGATGGCGTCGTACGCATTCACCGCGCCCGCACCCCAGTAACGGCTGCCCTGACCTTCCTGGCCAGAAGCCGTGGCGTAGAGGCGGTCGATGACCTGCTCGGCCTTCCAGCTCTTGTTGGCAGACCAGATCAAGGCGAGTACGCCGCTGACCTCTGCCGCCGCGAACGACGTCGTGATCGTGTCGACCCAGCACGGCTTTCCGAACAGCGTCTTCGAAGGCGCGCCGTAGGTCGGGGCTGTGACATCGGTATTGGAGTTGGGCAGCACGGTGGTGTCTGGATCCGATGCCCAGGTGCCAGACGCGCTGACGGTCACCACCGGATCAGTGGCTTTGGGGAAGACGCTCGCAGCCACGTCCGGCCCCTCTTTACTGGTGACCTCCGACCAGTCGGAGGCCATGACGACGATCGCGCCCTTCTTCACCAAGGTGTCGACCGCCTTGTCCATCGCAGGGCTTTCCTGCGCTGCGGGAAGGCCGATATCAACGATCAGACGAGTGGTGTTTCCTCGGGCCAGCTGGTTGAGCGCGGCGGTCAGCTTCGCTACTTCGACCGTCGACTTCTCTTGGCCGACCTTGAGGACCGGGTGATCGCTGATCTGCGCCTTGGGCGCGATCTCGGAGATCAGCCCAGCAGCGACGGCCCCGTGATAATCCTGCGCTTTGCTGGAGATGCCGGAGTCGACGACCGCGATCTTCACGCCACCGCCCTGATCACTGACCTGTTGCGCCTCAGCGATCCTCATGATGGCGAACGGAGCAACGGCGCTGGGCACTGGAGCATCCTTGGTGTCAGCGGGCTGCGGCGTACCACCACCGATGTTCTGCGAATAGTCGCTGCACATCGGCCTCTCCTCGGCGGCGTACGCCGGACTGGTGCCGCCCAGCACCGCCAGACCACTCGCCAGAGCGGCCACGGCAACACCTACCCGCAGCACGCTCACTGAGGCAGGCACTGGTCCTCCTGGCCCGGTCCGAAGCCGGGCGGGCATAGAGCCATCTCAGTGGAGAGCGCCGCGCCTACCGGGAGCAGTCGCAGCCACGTACCTGGAATGAGCGGTCCAGAGTCAGGGCTCAGACCGAGGCGTCCGACAGTGAGTGGTCCGTCGACCGTGTTGGCTGTCGCACGACCATCGATGAGATAGGGCGTTGCACTCTTCTTCTCGAGGTCTTCGCCGTTGGCGGCGTAGACGAAAGCGCCCTTGCCGGGATCGACACGCGCCGCGGTCAGGTTGTCGGCCTCCGGCGGGCTCGCAGGCCACGCCTTCTCACCTGGCTCGATGCCGAGCCGCACGGTGGTGTCGCCTCCGGTCTCGAGCCGGGCACAGGCCGCGCCGGTCGCCGGGTCGAGCGTCGACCTCGGCCAGAAGGTGGACGCTTCTAGACGCTCACCGTCGATGTTCGGCTGCGACTCCAGGGTCTGCAGGTTGATCTTGTCGCCAAAGGCGATGTCGTAGACCTCGCTGGCGAAGTCCTCGAGCCGAATCCAGCCGCTCTCCGTCATGAGATAGTCCTTGGCCAGGTAGTTGCCCTTCGTGCCGATCGGGTACTCCTCGCCCTCGACCGTTTGACCCGCCTTCGTGTAAGCGCTCCCGAAGGAACCCCCAGTCAGGGCTCCGCCCGCGGGGAAGAGATTCACCCAGGACTGAGGCACTGTGGGAGTCGAGACCGGCCCGGTGAAGATGCGGTCGGCGTACGTCTCCGCGTCGCCTTCGACCTTGTAGCTGTACGCCTGCGTGTCGCCGTCTACGTTCGTGCTGTCCGCGATGAGGTAGGTGCCCTCAGCTGTCTGCACCATGAAACCGGCCCGATCGGCTCCCTGCACGTCAGGCTTGGTCGAGATGTTCAGGAACGTGCCTGCATCGTCAGCCGTGCAGGCGGTCCAACCGGTCTTGATGAAGTCCGCCTCGGTCGGCAGCTCCTCAGGGACGTTCGGACCGGAGATGCCGATCGTCGCCTTCGGGAACTCCTTGTCGATCTCCTCCTGGTCGATGACCTTGGACTTCTTCTCCAGGTCGAGACCGAGGATGAGCTGTGCGCTGGCCAGGTTGACGACCGGGTGCAGCTCCTTGGCCTTGTCCGGGCCGGTGACGACGTAACGCGCACCGCCCTTGGTGACGATCAGGCCGTCCTCGTCGGCCCAGCCGGTCGCGGCCTTGGGCGAGAGGAAGTGAGCGACGGCGCCACCGGCGATGAGCAGAACCGCGAGCACGACACCACCGAAGACCGAGCGGCCCGGGCGGGCCGGCTCCACCTCGCGCCCGCCTGGGGCGCCGGAGAGGAACGCGGAGACGAGCCGACGACGGCTGAAGGCATGGGCCTCTACGAGGTCCTTCTTGCTGGCCATCAGAAACCAGCCACCGCGGCGCCGAAGAGGCCCGAGGCGAGCACCATCAGCGGCAGCATCGCGAGCAGGCAGGCGGTCTCGGCGACATCGGCCAGGCGACCACGACGGATCGACCCGACGTCGGGGACGAGCGTCAGCACCAGGAGTACGCCGCCCGCGGCCGCCAGCACGACGGCGGTCGTCGGCCGCCAGGACTCGTGGTAGACGAGCAGCGCGGCGCCGATCGCGAGCAGGCCGGCGATCCCGGAGACCAGCCCGACCAGCACCTCCGAACCCGTCCGGTACTGCCGGGTGCGCAGCATCAGCACGACACACGCGGCGAGAGCCAGCAGCGTGCCGAAGAGGCCGAGCCGCACCACGAACGGCGAGGTCAGCACGACCAGGACGCCGACGGAGAGGGAGATCGCGACCAGGATCTCGTGGGCGACCTTGGCGTCGACCCTGACCTGGTCGGCCCGGATCTCGTCCGGGTCGAGGTTGATGTCCTCGTCGGAATAGAGCTGGGGGACGTCGGTCTTGGTCGTGCTCAGCGCGAGCCACGGGAAGAAGCTGCCGGCCAGCACCACGACGACCAGCACGATCCCGAGCACCACACCGGCCTTCCAGCCGGTCATGCTCAGCAGCATGCCGGCCACCAGGAAGACGCCGCCGACGAGCGCGCCCGGCATCGCCAGCATCCGGGCCTCACCGAGGCCGAGGAAGCCGATCGCGGCGGCGAGCATCGCGCCCGCGCCGGCGAAGGCCAGCGGCATCCCGACGCCACCATCGGGGCCGAGAGAGGCAGCGCCGATCAGGAAGCCGGCGACCGCGCCGTAGACCTCACCGATCCACACCGCGGCGATCGCGGCGTCGTTCTCGGCCTCGAGCCGGGAGAGCACGATCGCGCCTCCGGCGAGGACGAGGCCGATCACGCCGGCGGCGACGCCGGCGAGCATCGACGGCGCCTGCGTCCACAACGCACCGGCACCGAGGAGCAGCAGCATCGCGGCGGCCAGCAGTGACGTACGTCGTCCTGCTTCCGGCTTCCAGGGGGCCATCTCGCTCTCGACGACGTCGGTCATCGCCTCGACCACGTCGTCGTAGACCCGCGGCGGCTTGTCGTCGATCCCGGCGCTCACCGTGAGCACGCCACCGTCCTCGACGCCCTGCGGGATCAGACCGAGGTCACCGGTGAGCTTGCGGCCGTCGGCGAGCACGACGCGGTAGCCGGCGTACGCCGTCTGCGGGTCGAGCAACCCGACGCTTCGCGCAAGCTCCGGCACGAGCTCCGCCACCGGCACCGAGCCCGGCAGCACCAGATCCATCCGGCGGGTGCCGGAGGCGACTGTGACCCGGACCAGCCCAGTGGGCGCCACCTGCGCCTGCGTCATTTCACGAACTCCTCGCGTCGTGCCTGTGCCCGAGACGAACCGACCGAATGTCCCGAGAGTTAGACCTGCATCGCGCCCGCTGAATCAGACAGCGAACATCAGCGCTGACTTTGCCATAAAACAAGCACCGAGGGGACCGGTGCCCCGCACCGATCCCCTCGTGTTGCCTGTGTGCTGAAGAACTCAGCCGCCGAAGCCGCCGGCACCGCGCTGGTCAGCGCGGTGCATGTCAGCGTTGGCCTCGTTGACGAACTTGCTGCCGCGGTCCAGAGCCATACCGAGCTCGCGGATGCTCTGGTTCCACTTGGCCTGCGCCCGGTTGTAGGCGTCAGCCGCCTGGCCGGTGAAGTTCTCCTGGAGGCCCATGATGTGACGCTCGAGCTCGTCGAGCTCGCGGTCCATGTCCGCAACGCCCTTGAGCAGGACGTCGGTGATGGAGCCCATCTTCCCGTGGTTTACGACAATCTCTTCACCCATGTCAGTTCCTTCCAGTCCTGTGCTTGAAATGCGGCCTGACCGGGTGGTCAGCCACCCATCTTGTAAGAGATGCTGTCCATGCTGGAGGTGACGGAGCTGGACTGCCCGGCAACATCCTCGTCGGCCTGGCTACCGACCTTGCGAGCATTCTCGAGACCCGCGGTGAGCTCGTCGAGCGCGTTGGTGATCTCGCGCGACTTCTCGTTGTAGGTGTTCATCAGCTGCTGGAACGAGGTGCCGCCGGCACCCTTCCAGCCCGATGCGCCCTCCGCCTGGGCCTCCGAGACGGTGCGGCTGTTGACGCTCTGCAGCTTGGCCTTGGTCTCGTTGATGAAGTTGACGGCGGTGTTGATCGCCTGGCCTTGCTTGATCTCACTGCTCATGGTGCTGTCCTTCCACCGGCGGAACCGGTTCCTAGGTTGATACCTGTTGGAGCCCGGCTCCCGATGGGCTCCCCCGAGGTCCGGACAATGTGTTCTTACCCCGTCTCCGGAGTTCTAAACACAAATCTCTGAACTTTTTCAGCCCTGCTGTCTAGCCATTGAAACCCGATTCCCACAGGTGTCGGAAGAACCCTGAGGAAACCACGAACGAAGCGATGACGGCGGCGCCGCACAGCGACTCCGCCCAGTCGGCCCGAGACGCCCACTTCGCCGAGCGCCAGCCCCGGCCGGTCGCGATCGCCGCGATGATGACGGCGAACCCGATCACCACGACTCCCAGACCGAACCAGGAGACCAGCTCCGGGTCGGCCCAGCCTACGAAGGCACGGACCCCGACCGCCAGCGCAATAACTCCGGCGACCCGGAGTACGCCACGAGGCAGCCAGTAGCGATAGCTGCGCGCCGAGAGCAGGATGACGAAGGCACCGGCCAGCGTGATCAGCCAGCCACCGATCCGGTCCACGTCGTCCGTCGCGGTCGCCACCAGCGCCGGTCCGCTCACCACGACCACGGCGAGAACCGCCCAGGAGGCCGCCGCCAGCGTGCGGGCGCCGCGCTCGGCCACCTCGGTGACCTCGTCAATCGGGACGGTCGCCTTGCCGGAGGTCGTCTTGGCCCGTGCCGACCAGGCGGTCACCGACAGCTTGGAGACATCGAGGAGATAGGAGTCCGGGACGTCCACGGCGTACGACGGGACGATCCGCGCCGCCAGCGCAGCAGCGGCGAACAGGATCGACCACGGCACCTGCGGCGAGGTGCCGAGCAGGGCGCACAGCGCGGTCACCACGAAGACGACGACGCCGGTCGCGGTCCAGATCTTCAGTGCGGCATCGACGGTGTCGACGAGGGACCGCGAGACGGTCGCGACGACCGCGGCACTCAACCCGGCCACGCCGACCGCCATCGGCAGCGTCTCGGGCGCCGGGTCGACGGTGATGACGAAGGCAGCGCCGGCGGCGAAGGCCGGGGCGACGATCGCTCGGCGCGCTGCGTACGGCCCTGCGGGGATGATGCCGACCAACGCGCCCAGCGCGAGCAGACCGGCGATGGCCAGTCGCTGCCAGCCGTCGGCCTGGGCGCCGAACCCGGCCGCGGCGACCGCCAGAAGAGTGGCCAGACCGACCCAGTAGAAGGAGAAGCTGCCCGCCCGGATCGGGGCGGCCGTCTCGACGACCTCACGCCGCGCGTAGGCCTGCGTGGGCGGCGAGTCGGCGGCGAGCAGGGCACCCGAGGCGATGCCGCGTGAGGCGAGCGATGCGTCCGGCTGGATCACCTCGCCACGGCGGTCCCGCAGCACCGGAACCGCTGGAAGGCCGACGGCGGTGGCGTACTCCCGAGCCAGGTCCGAGGCGTGCGCATCGGACGGAACGACGATGTCGACCACTCCGGCGGTGCCGTGGACCGTGACCGCCAGGCCGCCTGCTGCGAGCGCCGGCTCAACGGCATCGGCCGTCTGAGTGGGCATGACACCTCCCGGATGCGTGATGACCCTGTGACAGAGTTCCACATCGGAAGCTCCACCGCCCGTTTTACCCGACCGGCACGGTTAAGGGTAGTAGCCGGGTGGCGGGCACTCTAAGATCCTGACCACCTGCGGCATCCGGGACCGTGGGGCACTGAACCAGTCTCAGGGGGACACGTGACCATCGCTGCGACAGCCGGCGGTACCCGCACCGAGGAGCCGGAGGTCCCCGAGGGGGAGCTGGCTCTGAATGCTCCGCCGGCTATCGAAGAGGGCGAGGGTGTCGGCGGCATCCTGATGAACGCCATCCCGATGCTCGGTGGTCTCGGGTCGATCGTGCTCATCGCGACGATGCAGTCGGGCGCGGGCGGTTCCCCGCCGATCCAGCGCTACATCGCGGCCGGCATGTTCCTCTTCGCGACCCTCGGCTTCATCTTCGTGCAGATCGACCGTCAGCGTAAGCAGAAGCAGAAGCAGGTCGGCGGGCAGCGCACCGACTACCTGCGCTACCTGGCCGGTGCTCGGCAGTCGGCTCGCAAGGCTGGCGAGCAGCAGCGCAAGGCGCTGACCTGGCACTACCCCGCGCCGTCCTCGCTGCCGGCGATCGCCGAGGAGCGCAGCCGGCTGTGGGAGCGCGCGAACACCCACAAGCGCTATCTCGACGTCCGCTACGGCGTCGCGCACCAGCCCCTGGCCCTGACCCTGGTGCCGCCCCAGCAGACCCCGATCGACCAGGTCGACCCGGCCTCGGCGAGCGCGCTGCACCGGCTGCTGACGGTCCACCGGGTCCAGCCCGACCTGCCGGCCGCTACCAACCTGCGCGGCTTCGACAAGATGGAGATCTGCGGCAACGAGGACCAGGCCCGCGCTCTCGCCCGCGCCCTGATCTGCGGGATGACGGCCTTCCATTCGCCCGAGCAGCTGATCGTCGCTGTGCTCACCTCCGAGCGCAACCTGGCCGAGTGGGACTGGGTCAAGTGGCTCCCGCACGCACAGAGCGGCCGCGAGGTCGACGCCGTCGGGCCGCGCCGCATGGTGGTCACCAACATCAACGACCTCGGCGCCCTTCTCCCGACCGAGGTCGGCGAGCGTGCCCGCTGGGGCACCGACGACCGGATCCCCTCGCCGCAGGTCGTGGTCATCGTCGACGGCGGCTCCGTCCCGCCGGGCAACCACGTCCTCCCCGACGACGGCATCCAGGGCGTCACCGTCATCGACCTGCCGACCCACTGGGACGAGCTCTTCGACTCCAGCCGGGTGCGGTTCCTCATCGACGACGAGGAGCCCGACGAGAACAACACGGTTGCCGGCTACCAGGTCCGCGTACGCATGGACCCGGTCCGTCTGCGGGTGGACCAGATGACCATGGCCGACGCCGAGGCCTACGCCCGGCGCCTGACCGCGCTCTACACGGTGGCTCCGGAGGGCTCCGACGCGGCCGCCGAGACCCCGCAGGACACCGAGATCGCGGCCCCGAAGGACTACATGGCGCTGCTCGGTCTGGGCGACGTACGCTCCTTCGATCCGGACGTCGCCTGGCGCCCCCGCGCCAACCGCGACCGGCTCCGCGTGCCGGTCGGTGTCGGTGACGCCGGGCAGCAGATCTACATGGACATCAAGGAGTCGGCCCAGCAGGGTATGGGGCCGCACGGCCTCGTCATCGGCGCGACCGGTTCCGGTAAGTCGGAGTTCCTCCGCACCCTCGTCCTCGGTCTGGTGCTCACCCACCCGCCGGAGGTCCTCAACCTGGTGCTGGTCGACTTCAAGGGTGGTGCGACCTTCGCGGGGATGGCGGGCATGCCCCACGTCTCCGCGGTGATCACCAACCTCGAGGGCGAGCTCACCCTGGTCGACCGTATGCAGGACGCGCTCTCCGGTGAGATGACCCGCCGCCAGGAGCTCCTGCGCGAGGCCGGCAACTTCTCCTCCCTGAAGGACTACGAGAAGGCCCGTACGCAGGACCCGTCGATGGATCCGCTGCCGTCGCTGTTCATCGTGGTCGACGAGTTCTCCGAGATGCTCTCGGCCAAGCCCGAGTTCATCGACCTGTTCGTCGCGATCGGTCGTCTGGGCCGGTCGCTCGGCATCCACCTGCTGCTCGCCTCGCAGCGCCTCGAGGAGGGCCGCCTGCGCGGTCTCGACTCGCACCTCTCCTACCGCGTCGGTCTGCGCACGTTCTCCGCGCAGGAGTCGCGGACCGTGCTCGGTGTGCCGGACGCCTACGAGCTCCCAGCGATTCCCGGCCTCGGTTACCTGAAGCCCGACCCGACCAACATGCAGCGGTTCCGGGCTGCGTACGTCTCGGGGCCGCCGGCCGCGGGGTCACGGGTCCGCCGCGACGAGGGCGGGAAGCTGCAGGGCATCTACCCGTTCTCGATCGCCGAGGTGAAGCAGTTGGCATTGCCGGTCGAGGAGGAAGAGCGTCCGGCCACCCCGGTCGTGGGCGCGGACGGCGTCGAGAAGTCGATGCTCGACATCGCCGTCGACCGGATGACCGGCCACGGCGTCCCGGCCCACCAGGTCTGGCTGCCGCCGCTCGACATCCCCGACACGCTCGACACGCTGATGCCCGACCTGACCACCTCGCCCGAGCTCGGTCTGCACTCGCCCGCCTGGAAGCGGCTCGGTGGGCTGGTCGTGCCGCTCGGCATCGTCGACAAGCCACGTGAGCAGCTGCGTGACACGCTCACCGTCGACCTGCGCGGGGCCGCCGGTCACGTCGCGGTCATCGGTGCGCCCCGCACCGGTAAGTCGACCACGCTCCGCACCATCGTCACCTCGATGTCGCTGACCATGACGCCGCAGGAGGTGCAGTTCTTCGTCCTCGACTTCGGTGGCGGTACGTTCGCACCGCTGGCCAAGCTCCCGCACGTCTCCGGTGTCGGCACCCGTTCCGAGCCGGACGTCGTACGCCGCGTCCTGGCCGAGATCTCCGGCATCATCGACCGCCGCGAGGCCTACTTCCGGGCGCAGGGGATCGACTCGATCGAGACCTACCGCACCCGCCGTGCCCGCGGCCAGGCCGACGACGGCTGGGGCGACGTCTTCCTCGTCATCGACGGCTGGGGCACGCTGCGCGCCGACTTCGACGACCTCGAGTACGCCATCCAGGAGATCGCTCCGCGTGGCCTGACCTTCGGCGTGCACATCGTCGCGGCGGCCGGTCGCTGGGCCGAGTTCCGCTCATCGATGCGCGATGTCTTCGGCACCAAGCTCGAGCTGCGTCTGGGCGACCCGATGGACTCCGAGCTCGACCGCAAGCTCGCCGCTCTGGTCCCGACCGGGCGCCCGGGTCGAGGCATCGTGAAGGAGAAGCTCCACTTCCTCAGCGCCCTGCCCCGCATGGACGGCGACGGCTCCGCGGCGACGCTGGGCGATGGCGTCGACGACCTGATCTCCCGCGTCTCCGCGGCCTGGCAGGGTCCTGCCGGGCCGAAGCTGCGGCTGCTGCCGGAGCGGATCACGATCGAGCGGATCCGCGAGCAGGCCGGAGTCACCGAGGAGAAGCCCGGCAAGCGCCTGCTTCTGGGCATCAACGAGAAGGAGCTGGCCCCGGTCGGCCTCAACCCCGACACCGAACCCCACCTGCTCGTCTTCGGCGACGGCCAGTCCGGCAAGTCCTCGATGCTGCGCAGCATCGCCCGCGAGATCATGCGGACGCACACGCCCAAGGAGGCGCAGATCGCGGTGGTCGACTACCGCCGGTCGCTGCTCGGCGAGATCCCCGAGGACTACCTGGTCGGTTACCTCACCTCGGCGACGCAAGCGAACCCGACGTTGAACGACCTGGCGGCGTACCTGACCAAGCGGATCCCGGGCCCCGACGTCACACCCGAGGAGCTGCGCAACCGGTCGTGGTGGTCCGGCGCGGAGCTGTTCGTGCTCGTCGACGACTACGACCTCGTCTCGACACAGCAGGGCTCGCCCCTGGCTCCGTTGCAGCCGCTGATGGCCCAGGCCGGCGACGTCGGTCTGCACGTCATCCTCGCCCGCCGCTCGGGTGGCGCGTCGCGCTCCCTCTACGAGTCGGTGATTCAGTCGATGCGCGACCTGGCGATGCCCGGCCTGCTGCTCTCCGGCAGCCCGGACGAGGGCCCGCTCATCGGCAACATGAAGCCGGTCCCGACGCTTCCGGGTCGTGGCCGCCTGGTCACCCGCGACCGCGGTATCGAGGTGATCCAGCTGGCCTGGAGCGAGTCGACGGTGTAGTCCTCGAGCTCGAACGAGAGACGGCCCGCGACCTGAGATCCAGGTCGCGGGCCGCTCGTCATTCGTCTGCGGTCAGAGCGTCCCGGTGCCGTTGTTGTTGGACGCCTTGCGCAACGGTGGGTGGGTCTCGTACTCGTCGGCGGCGGGCATCTCCCACGTCTCGGCAGTGAACCCGTCCTTGCCGGAGATCAGGACCGATGCCTTGTTGAGGTACTCGTAGTCCCCGTCGCCGGCGCGCAGCGGGTTGATCAGGTCGTCCCTACCGTCACCGTTGACGTCGGCGACCGCGGGGATCTGAGACCCGCTGACCGCGTCGTCGTTCTTGACCGGGTCGTCGATGTCCCACGACGGCTCGGGAACGAACTTCTTGCCCTCGGGGTCGTAGGAGTAGACGCGGATGGCCCACTTCTGGTCCACGATCTCCTGGGTGATGAGCTCGTCCTTCCCATCGCCATCGACGTCGGCGAAGTTGGACGACCCGGCGACCCGGTCACCGTCGGGTCCGGGCACCTCGAGGTCGGTCTTGGTGAACTTCGACCCCTGGCTCATCAGCAAGTCGGTTGCGACCGGCGAGGTCTCCCTGGCGCCCGCGATGATGTCGGCTCGCTTGTCGCCATCGAAGTCGCCGACGTCGAAGTTGGCGTCGAACGTGGTGCCGTTCCAAGGCCCGGTGTACCAGTCGGTGCTCTTCCCCCAGGTGTTGTCTGCCTGGCTCGCCATGACCGTGACGTGGAGTTGGAGATCCTTGAGCTTGCCGAGCTCTGCATCGTCCGCGGGAAGCTTGGTCCCGTTGCCGACGGAGATCATGCCGATGTCGTCGCGTCCGTCGCCGTTGAAGTCGGCGCAGAACATGGCCAGGCGCTTGCCCGACGCCGGCACCTGGATGGCGCCGTCGGGTTGGTTCTTCGCGTTGGAGTCGACGTTGAACGAGGATCCGATGCCGGAGACCTGCACCACGTCGACCCGTCCGTCGGCGTCCAGGTCGCCAAGCAGGTTGCCGAACTTGAGGCCCTTGGTGGTGCCGGCCTCGAACCCCTTGCCGGTGGAGGCGAAGAGGGTCGCGGCGTTGCCGTCCCAGTTGTAGTTGACGTCGCCGAACGGCGCACCGAGCACCAGATCGCCCAGCCGGTCCCCGTCGATGTCTCCACTAACCGCCGGTTTGGGCTTCGCGGGAGTGTTCTCGGTGGTCGCGACGGTGACTCCCACCGCGGTGCCGCCCGCAACGAGAACCGCGAGTGCCGCCGCGCCGGCGATCCACCACGTGGTCTTGGCACGTTTGAGAGTGACGGTGGCTCCAGATGCGAAGCCCATCTGTCGCCCGGCCATCGCGGCGAAACGGTCCCGAACCCGGACGGCCTCGTTAGTACGTTGGGCCGGATCCTTGGTGAGAAGGCCTCGCTCACCGGCGAGCAGGTCATTGGCCTGCAGGGTGAAGTCGTCGCGACCCGGCAGCGTCGGGATCGGCTGCGATCCATGAGCCATCGCAGTCTCGACGTCGTTCGCCCCGGTGAAGGGGACCGTCCCGGTGACGAGCTCGTAGAACAGGCAGCCCAGCGAGTAGAGGTCGCTCCCCGGAGTGGCCGGCGCACCCACCGCACGCTCGGGCGCCAGATAGTTCCACGCACCGGAGTGAATCCCGGGCCTGGCCGTCGCGGAGTCATCGGCGCGCGCCGCCGCGAAGTCGGCAAGGTAGGCGTACGGCGGAGTGTTGCCGTCGCGCAGCAAGACGTTCGACGGCTTCACGTCGCCGTGCACGACGCCGACCTCGGGCGAGTGGATCGCTGCCAGACCATCGGCGATCTGGGCACAGATGTCGGCTGCCAGCGGGCCCGGAAGACGGCCCCGGGCCTTCAGCAGCGAGCCGAGGTCGCCGCCGTCGGCGAACTGGGAGACCAGGTAGGGGGCACCTTCGTTGGTCCGGCCGTTGGTGTAGACGCCCATGATGTGGGGCGAGTCCAGCTTGGCCATCAGCGTGGCCTGCTTGTCGAACCGAGACACGAACTCAGGGTCCCGGGCACTGCGCCCGAGGAGCACCTTGATGGCGACCGCTCGGTTGAGGCGGGTGTCGGTGGCCCTGTAGACGACCGCCATCTCGTTGGACGCCACCTGATGCTCGAGCCGGTAGGGCCCGATCATGCCGGGCGCATCCGCTCCTAGCACGGTCGCCGGCAAAGGTGCCTGCACAGGGGGAGGCGGGGGCGGCGGGGCCTGCGTCGGCGGCAGGGTCGACGGAGGCGGTGGCGGAGCAGGAGGCGGTGGCGGTGTACTCGAAGGTCCGCTGGGCCGAGCGACCCGAGGCCTGATCGTGGTCTTGTCGGGGTCGTCGACCGGAGGACGCTCGAACGACGGCTGCGGCCCGCGAGACGAGTTGTCAGGGGTTCCGGTGGAATCGCTCATCCGAGGGTTCCTCCCATCAGGTTGTAGCGGCGCACATCGTCGGGCGACTTCTTCCACGTCGCCATCATGTGACCGGGGAACGTTCCGGTCTTCGACGCCAGAGCCACGTAGAAGGCATAGGGGCTTTCGCTGGTGTCCTGCGTCACCGCCACGATGTCGGTCCGTCCGTCGCCGTTGACGTCGGCAACGGTCACGGGATACCTGCTGGTGGTCTTGAGGGTGTTGCGGGGCTTGGGCAGCTTCCCGCGGTTGGCGATCGAGAACTGGGTCAGGTCCTCGCTGAACGTGCCGACGGTGATCGACTGACCCTCACCACGGCCGGCTTCAGCGGCGATGATCTCGTCGCGACCGTCGCCGTTGACGTCACCGGCGACGAGCGAGCTGATTCCCTGGTGTTTGAAGGGAAACGACTTGGGCGCAGCAACCACAGACCCATCTCCTTGGTAGAGGTCCAGGTCCGAAGTGCCAGTTGTGAGCGTCATATTCTCTGGGCTGCCTTCGACCCGGTTCAGGACCACCAGGTCAGCCTTCTCGTCGCCAGTGAATTCACCCACCACGACCTGCTCCCTGGATACGGCCGGATACGCCGCGAACCGCGTCGGCTCCGCAAATCCTGACCCCGTGCCGCGATACACCCAGACGCTGCCGGTACCGACCGTCCTACCCTTCTTGTCGAGTTCACGGTCCGGGTTGCCGAACGTCGTGGCCATGAACAGATCGGCGACACCGTCACCGTCGAAGTCGTCAGTACCCAGGTCGTAGTAGAACGTCGACCCGGCCATCTTCTTGCCCTGCTCGACGACTCCCGACGGCGCTTTGAGCGATCCCTCCAGATCACCGTGGAAGTTGAAGCCCTTCTCGCTCCGTACGAAGGTGATGAGCGAGTTCTTCCCATCGCCGGCGAAGTCGGCGCAGAGCGGAAACACCTCGCTCCCGTCGTTGTCCTCGGGGAGAGCGGGGTCGTCGTACGTGACGGGTTTCGACGGGGTCAGCGTGCGGCCGTCCGACTTCCAGGTGACCACATCCACTCCCTCCCCGTCGAGGTTCTCGATGTTGGTGACCACATCGCCGAACTTGTCCCCGTTCACATCCGCGTACGCAGCCCCCTTGACTGTCGGCACGATGGGCTCGGGCCCGTGCTCGACCCAGGGCTGGGTGATCGCCAGGGCCCCACCGACGCCGAGAGCGGCGACACCGACCATCGCCACACCGACCCGGAGCGGAGTGATCTTCGACGGCCGCTGCGCCTCCTCGATCAGGATGGCTTCGCTCTCGGAGGGTGCGCGGACGGCCGCGACCAGGATCGGCGCCGGGTTCGGGTCGGTCATCGACGGCGCGGGCACCAGCTGAGCGGGCGCGGTGATCTCGCGCAGCTTCAGCAGGTCGTCCTTGAAGACGTCCGCGCTCTGGTAGCGGCTCCGCCGGTCCTTCGCCATCGAGAGCTGCAGGATCCGGTTGGCCGCCTTGGTCCAGTCGTCGGAGCCGACGAACTGCGGGATCGGCGCGTTCTGGTGGGCCATCGCCACCTGCACGGCCGCACCCGAGTAGGGGATCTTGCCGGTCAGCGTGAACCACAGCATGCAGCCGGCCGCGTAGATGTCTCGTGACGGCTCCGGCGAGATCGGCCGACCCTGCGCGTCACGCTCGTCGCGGATGTACTCGGGCGCCAGGTAGTTCCACGTGCCGGTGATCCCGCCGGCAGGCGAGTCGGAGGACGAGGTCGCGATCCCGAAGTCGCACAGGAAGGCGAACGGGTCGAGAGGGCTCGCCGGGTTGCGTACGAGCACGTTCGACGGCTTGACGTCCTGGTGGATGATCCCCGCCTGGTGGGCGTCGTGAAGCGCCCCCGCCACCTGGGCGTTCACCAGGCACGCCAGGTGCGGCGCCAACGGTCCGTTGCTGCGTACGAGTCCGGTCACATCACCGCCCTTGATGAACTGGGTGACGATGAACGGGCTGCCCTGCTGCTCACCGATGTCGTAGATCGCGATGATGTGAGGCGACCTGATCTGCGCGAGGGTCTGGCCTTCGCGGATGAACATGTCGATGAACTGTCGGTCGGCTAGGTGGGCATGCACCATTTTCAGGGCGACCTGCCGTTCGAGCTTGGTGTCGAAGGCGTCATAGACCACGCCCATTCCACCCTCACCAAGAATGCGATCCAGGCGGTAGTGGCCGAACACTGCCCCGGGATGAAGCGTCGTCATGCCCGCACCCTATTCAAGGGGCATGGAACCCAACCACTCCAATGCGCTAAAAGTCGCCTACTTCTTGGTCGGCGACCACTCGACGATGGTCGAGACGAGCGGCGCGACCTGTCCGGACCGGGGACGTACGCTGTCGACCTTCTTGTCGATCACCGTCACCGTCGGGTTCATAACGATCGGCACGACGATCGAATCGCGGACCAGCGTCTTCTCGATCTGGACGCGTACGTCGCGGGCCTCGTAGGGGTCAGCGGTGCGGGCCAGCTCGCTGATGAGGCGGTCGCGATCGCGGTCGCCGCCACCGGTCGCGTTCTGGCTGCCCTTGCTGCCCCACTGCGCCGAGATCTCCTCCGGCGTCTGCGGGATCGGGATCCGGACGAGCGCGGCGTCCCACTTGTTGCCCGAGAGCACCTTGTCGGCCGAGGACACACCACAGTCGGTGGTGCCCCAGCCCTCGTCGTCCACGACGTTCGAGATGGTGTCGTAGGCGCCTGCGGCGAACGCGCTCGACTTGTCGTAGGAGATGCACACCTTGGCGCCGCGCGGAGCCGTCGCGTCCTCCGAGGCCTTGAACTTCGTGGAGAACCCGGAGTCCTCGGTCGCGATCTGGTAGCCCTCGCCACCCGGCGGGAACAGCACGACATCGGTGGCTTCGTACGCCTCGGCCCATTCGCCGGCGCCACCCTCGGCGATGTCGCCGCGGGGCACTGCCCGCAGATAGGACGTACGGGCGTCCTTGCGCTTGAACAGGCCACGGTCGGAGCGGAGGATCAGCGCCCACATGGTGCCGTCGTTGGCGTTCGCGACGCCGTAGTCGCGGCGCTCGAGGTCGCGCACCTGCTTCCGGTTGGCCTTGGTCGGCGTGACCTGGACGACGTCGACCTTCTCGCCCAGGCTGTCCAGCGCGTCGGAACTGGCCGGGGTGAGGCGTACCTGCTCGTAGGTCGGCTTGGCCTCGCCTGCGTATTCGGGGTTGGCCTCGAGGTCGACCTCCTGGCCGCTCTCGCCGGCCGAGATCTTCGAGATCCGGTAGGGCCCGCTGGAGAGCAGCGCCTCCTCGGGCGCCTTGCCGTTCTCGGCGACCGCGAACGCGGTTGTCCATGCTTCCGCGATCTTGGTCAGCTTCGCGGTGTCGGACTCCTCGATCGCGGTCTCGACGACCTCCTTGGCCTCGATCGGGTCCTCGATCTTCAGGGCCTTCTGCCCGACGACGTGCGCCGGCACGGCGACGTCCAGGGCCGTACGCCAGTCGACCACCGGCACCACGAGCGGGACCTCGATGGCGCGCGCGCCTTCGTCGACCTCGGGGATGTAGGCGCTCTTGGTCAGGCCTGTGGGTACCCCACCGAAGTCGACCTTGCCATCGCTGCCTTCCTTGGAGGTCGCGAAGTAGCCCGAGGTCGCCGCCCAGGCGAGCATGAGGTCGGCGGTGTCGATAGGCACTCCGTCGGACCAGGTCGGCTCGGCGAGGTCGTAGCGCACCCTGGCCTGCTTGTCGCCCTCCATGGTGACCTTGCCGAAGGTCTCGTCCATCTCGACGGTGTCGTTGACCAGGGTGCCGAAGGCTCCGCGGGTCAGCGAGGCGATGTCGAGGTTCCCGTCGGTCACGCTCGCCGCGCTCGCCGGGTTGGTGCTCGTCAAGGACCCCGTCCACGCAACGGCGACCTCCGACCCCTCCTCCACCGAGGCTGGAAGATCACCCGAGCAGGCGGTTGCAACAAGCGCCAGACTGGCAACGGAAACGAGTCCCGCTCGACGACGTGCCCCAGGATGCACCTTCAAGTCCCCTCTCCGAGACAACGGACGCCCAGATCCTAACGAGCCGCGACGGAGACCGGCCACCGACGTAGCCAGTCTCCGTCGACACGGTTGTCGAGACCTCAGCTGGCGGGGATCTCCACCTGCTCCTTGAACTCGGCGATCGTCTTGTCCGAGCCGATCACCTTCGCGCCGTCGCGGCCGTACTCGACGAGGTAGGTGTCAGCCTTCTCGTCCACCTCGAAGGCGATCCATCCGGTGTGCTCACCGCCATCGCGCCGCGACACGTCCTCGAACGGCGTACGCTTCGCGGCGGTCAGCTCCGTGGCCACCTCGTCGGTGTCGGGCGACCAGAAGTCCGCGCCGTTGTCCCAGGAGATCTCGAAGTTCCCGTCTTGGATGAGGCCGCCGTACTCCTTCCCGGGGTTGACCTTGATCTGGAGCAGCACGATCTCTCCGCCTTCGGCGATGAGCTCGGCCTCCTCCGTCGACTGGAAGTCACGGACCGCGGAGATGATCTCGATCGTGTCGCCCATCTCGGGGTCCTTGAGCGTCTTCCCGATCTTCACCTCGGCCTCGACGCCGGCAGGAGCCGCGGACGCGGACTCGGAGGCCGGTGCACTGGACTCGACCTCGACCGCAGCGCCTGCGTCCGAGTCGGTCGCCTCGGAGCCGCACCCGGTCAGGGTGAGCGCGAGGCCAACGCTGAGGCCGGCGGCGGCCAGTCGACAGGTCCGGACGGTGGTGCGAGCGCGCATGAAGAAGTGCCTTTCAACAGTGAATGTTCCCGAGATCGAGAGGTACGGCGTCACCCTGGCAACTCGAGCCCTTTGTGGTCGCTCTTTACTTCGGCGTGTCGCACGGTGATCTGCACGACATCACCTGGAATTCGCCTTCTAGCCGTTCTCGGCCAGCCACTCCGGATTGATCGCCAGTGCCGTCACACTGGCGTCCTTGGTCGGGAAGTCGACGTCCTTCACGTCCACCTTCAACGCCAGGGACGGCTTGCCGGTCGCCAGGTCCGTACGCACCAGGCTCAGCTCTGTGAGCTCGGTCCACACCCGGTCGCTCCGACGCCTGGAGAAGCGCTCGTGCAGCTCGGTGTCGTTCGTGACCGTGTAGACGTCATTCGACGAGTACGCCAGCACCTCGGCGTCGAGCCCGACGGAACCCTCCAGGTAGCCGACCTCGCGAGCTCGAATCGGCTCAGCCCCGGTCGGCAACGGCGCGCTCCACATCGTGTTGTCGACGACCCAGAAGAGCTGTCCGTCCGAGACCGTCACCCGAGACGGTCCGCCGATGCGCGACGAGTCGTCCTCCGGATAGACGATCTCGTGGTCGACAGCGACCTGCGCCGCGGGCGTTCCCTTGGTGGTGTTCCAGACCCGCACGAAGTGCTGGTCGTCGTCGTTCTCCCAGCCTTCGTAGACGATGCCGTCGACGCAGGGCGACGTGGTGCCTGGGAAGCCAGAAGGCTCCAAGGTGGTCAGGATGTCCGTACCGTCGTGTGGATAGGCCGACGTCAGCGCGGCGCGGTCCAGCTGGTTCTCCGGAATGGACTCGCTGTCGTCCTCGAAGGCCTTGGTGTCGGTGCCCCTTCCCGACGAGAGGACGCGCTCACCGCACACTGCCGCGGTCGATGTCGCGCCGTACGGAGACACCCGCGTCGTCGCCTTGCCGCTGTCGCCGTCGATGTAGGTCACGAACGGATCCTTGGACCCGTCCTCGGGGCTGAACCCGACCAACGTCCCCGCCCCAACCTGCACCCGGTACCACTCATGCTGCGTCTCGACTTCGTTCCCACCACTCGTACGCTCGTTCGCGGTCAGTCCGTTCTCATCGATCACGTAGTCGTGGCTCCGGTCGGACGTGGTGATCCCATCCTCCGTCCATGAGATCGCGGCGCCCTCGACCTCGTCGAGCTCGACCGCACGCGTCTCCCCCTTCGGGGAGACCAGCACGAGGTAGCTGGAGTCCTCGCCGCCCTCCTGGATCCGCATCGCCAGAACCGCGTCCTCGGTCGCGAAGTCCTTCGGAGGCGGGCCGACCTGGCCACACCCGGAGAGCAGAGCCGCCGAAGCCACCGCCATCGCCGCCACACGTCGAGTCAACGCACACATCCCGTCGTCAGTAGATGAGTCAGGAGGCGCCACAACGGAGACCCCCGAGAATCCGAGCGGGGATACGGTACGCGCCCAGCCCCCGCGGCGCCCCACCGCCCCAGCACGGCTCTCAGCCCTCGCAGGCATTTGATCCGCTAACGAACCTGCTTGTCAGTCGCATCGAACTCACGCCACCCCACGTGGCGATACTCGAGCACCCGACGCCACTCCCGCTCGTCGAGCCCATCGAGCTCGGACCAGTAGCCCAGGGGCATCTCTCGAAGTCGAATTCGGTCACCTTCATCGACATCGATCAGACGGCGATGAATGAGTACATCGAGGAGGCGGTCTCGTGCGACTCCGGCCCGGTGCCGCTTGTCTGAGCTTCGTGGCCCACGCCGCGGCGGCTTCCGGCTCTTTGCCCCGCCCTCGGGTCTGGATACCAACTCCAGGACCAGGTTGGCCAACCCCAAGGTCCCAGCGCCAAGAACGAGGATCGACAGCCACGGCATGCCGGGGAGATCCAGGACCAGCAACAACACGTACGCCGCCGCTGACGCAATCGCGGTGACCGCGGCCATCGCAACGCCGAGAACGCTGCGCCGTCTCGTCTGCCACCACACGGACAACCCTGTGCCAGCTACGAGAATCGCAGCGCCGAAGGCGATCCGCGCCAGCCACAACAGCCCCTCCGCGCCTGTCTCCTGACCGCCGGCCAGTGCAACCAGCACCAACCCCAATACCGCCGAACCGAAAAGCGGGAGAACGATGAGCGCGAGCAGCCCCATGGCCACGGCGCCGACGGCGTTCAGCAGGAACCGGCCCGGAAGCGGTGGGTAGCTCCGCTCCAACACCGCCGCCTCGGCCTCGCCCCAGCTGAACGGCTGCGAGAACTGCTCCGTACGCGCCCACTCGTCAACCGCCTGTCGAGCCCACTCGGCACGAGCTTCATCGGTCTTGCGCGCCCACGCCATGAACATCTTCGGCGCAGCCATCAGTACTCCAACCCGAGATCGATCAATGCTTCGCGACTAGGCCGGCGGCGCCCAGCGAAGGGTCGAGACACATACGTCGAACGCCGTCTTCCAACCCACGAACACCGGGTCGGTCGCCGCCATCTCCACCGGCCGCGCGACCGACGCCGTCAACTGCAGGCCTCGGCGGTGATTCGAGCCTGGGATTGGCGTCACGTACACCATCGAGGTCATGACGATCGAGCCGCCTTGGAGCTCCTTCGTCGACTCCCGTTCGAAGCGGATGAACCGCTTGTCGCCGAAGAGCGGCTTGGCGTCGTACGTCTGGATCGCATGCGTCACGTAACCATCGAGGCTCTCGCCGTTCGGCGCGCGCCGGATGGTGGCGAACATGGAGCCCGGGATGTAGACGTCGCCGGTCGGCTGTCCGGTGGCGGCGAAGTAGGCGATCACGTTCTGCTGCTTCATGAGCGAGAACGCCTGGTCCATCTGCAGCCGAAGGTGCGCGTGCAGATCGGGCCGGTTGGCGTCCATGCAGCGCCGCTTCATCTCGGCGTCGATCGCTTCCCGGTCAGAGGCGTCCGGGACGTGACGCTCCCAACCGTCGAGAAGCTTCAGGTGAAACTCCGGGTCCTTGCTGGCACCCAGCATCTCCCGCAACGAGCCTGCGCCGATTCCTGACACGTCAAGCCTTTCCGTCAGCACTCGCAGTCAGCGGACTGCTGTTCAGTGCATCAAATTCTTCGTAGGACACGATCGAACGGGAGCGAAGGGTGGTCAGCGCCTGACGCCTCAAGGCGAGAAGCACCTCCATCTCGTCCGAGGTCAGTGCGTTGACGTCGACCGCGGGTGGCTTCTCCTTCGAGTAGAGCCGGAACTCCGCGACGATCACCGAGATCCCGAACGCCAGGAGCAACAACGGCGCCATCACGAGGGGGAACCGCGGATATGCATCCGGGTCGCTCATGAGGATCAGGACAAGGAGGACGACGGTCGAGACCAGCACGAAGACCGAGAACCCGAACAGGGACCGATCCCACTGCCGATGAGTCGACCGGACCCACGGCACGAAGTGGTAGAGCAGAGCAAGGAATCCGAGCGCGCATCCGATGTAGACGCACGGAACCTCGAAACCCGGCGAGAAGTCTTCGGAGAGCTTCCTCGCACCTCCGCCACTGGCAAAGATCGCCACGGCGAACAGCGGTCCGGCCAGACCGATGAGCGCGACCCAGTACATCAGCTTGGCAGCAAGGTTCGCCGCACTCGAGCGACGACGCTTCCTCTCGGCTGACTCCAGCTCGATCTGGGCGTAGTCCAGAACGACTCGATTCAGCTCGTTGATGTCGAAGCGATCGAAGTTGCTGTGCACCGTTGCCCAGTTTCCTGGATCGATCGCTGCCGCCTTAGGCATTGGAAACGTGCTCCCATTCGTCAACTTGGTTTCGTGTGAGACCCGGAACCGGACTGGCCTCGAAGGGACGACCGTCCGGGTCGAGGAGAGAAAGGCTCGAGAGAATGATCGGCATCTGAGTGATCGTGAGCTGGAACGCCAACGGCAGACCGGACTCCACGATCAGTCCCACACCACCGGCGTCGCCGCTGAAGGCATAGACCGCGGTGGACAGGTGTAGATCATGTCCGTCGATGCTCTCGTCCCGCGATGCGACGCACTTGATGCCGGGACCGATCGCCGCACCGATGCACTCATCGACGTCGAAACCCGACTTCTCCCAGGCCTTGACGTCGAGGTCACCAGCCTCGGCAAGGACCACTCTGACACGGCTGACGATCGGGACCGTCATCGGCCAGTGAAGGATGGTGACCAGCCTGCCCGGCTCACCGAGGCTGGCAAGGGAATCCGTCAGGATGCGGCGTACGTCCTCGTCCGACCGCCGGCTCGCGTTGTTGCCGAACCACTCGCGGACGCGGGCACACTCGGTCGACACCCACGCGTCGGCGCCCTCTCCCAGTTCAGTGGGAACCAGCGTCCATTCACGTTGTGGGTAGATTCCTTCAGCTCGCCACGTTCCGACCACGGTCGTCCTCCGATTTGATTACAAGCTCCGAGCAGCACACGTCAGTATGGGAGATCGATCGCTCAGGCGAAGATGTCGACGGCCGAGTCGGGCAGGCCCTGGATCGTGTTCACCGTGCTGTAGAAGGAGTTGGTCTGCTTCGCCAACGCCCCCTGGATGTCGAGGCCAGCGGCCCACATCTTGCTGTATGAGCTGATACGCGTGAAGTCACCGACGTCGAGACCGGCGTGAAGGCTGGTCATGATGTCCGGAAAGGCCTTGAACTTGACGGCGTCTCCGACGCCACCCGCAGCCTTGTACGCAGCCGAGAACTTGGCGAACTTGGTCGCGTCGCCCAGGGCCGTGACCGCATCGGCCATCTTTCCGAACTTGCCGAACGGTACGACGTCGAGAACCGCCAACAGGAGGTCGACACCCGAGCACTTTCCGGCACAGAACTGGATGGTCTTCGCGAGGAGAACCAGCGCCGATACCGCCATCGCGATGGCCGCGAGTGGTCCGGCGATGAACAGGGCTGCCACGAAAAGCACCAGCGCAACGATCTCGAGGACGGCGATGATGTCGTCGAGGACCTCCCAGAAGCCGTCCTCGATCTTGCCCGACATCTCGTTACCGATGCCGCTGACCGCAGCGTCGTACGCGTCTTCCCAGGAGTCGTAGTAGCCGTCCCAGGTCTCGGCGGCGTTCTCCCAGTCCTTGCGGGCCTGGTCCTTCGCCTCCTCGGCGTCTTCCTCCTGCTGCGCCTCCGGGCTGCCCTCCTTCGGACCCGCTCCCGGAAGGTGGTTCGGCGCACCCTCCATGCTGTCGAACTTGGCCCACAGGTCCTGGCAGGTGTCGACCTGCGATCTGATCAGCGGCTGCCACTGCTGAAGCTCTTCGCCGTACTTCGCGATGATCGGCCCGACCGGCGTGTAGAGCGCGCTGGCCTCTTCGAGCGTCTTGTAGGAGTCGCCGATCTTGTCCTGAAGCTTCTCGACGGCCTTGCCGTCCATCTCGCCGTTGGCAAGATCGTGCTCGGAGATCTTCTTCAGCTCTTCGTAACAGGACTTCATCATCTCGCCCAGACGCTCGATGGCGTCACCGCGCTCGATGATGCCCGAGGGGTTGCCCTCGACCGTCTTGATCTCTCTGCCCTTAGGGGATGAATCCATGGCTCATGTGCTCCTTCGTCGAGCCCGTCAGGTGTCCTGAATCGTCCGGTTACACGGTCACCGCGCACGCGGCCCGGTGGACGTCCTACTTGGTCTGGAACTGAAGGGCAGTCTCGCTGTCCCAGTTCTCGAAACCATCGACTACGCCTTTGACGTGCTCCTGGAGCTCTTTCAGGCTCTCCTTGAGATCGTCGCGCTTGTCATCCCAACGCTCCTCGAAGTCCTGCGCCTTGTCCCGGAGGTCGCCGCGGCCGTACGGATTGCCGATGTCCGCCTCGAGCGCCTCCGACTGGCTCGTCGCATTCTCGAACTCGCTCACGATCGAGTCCAGCTGCGTCGCGATTCTCGAGAGTGTCTCGATCTTGATCTTGACGTCCGCCACCGCGCTCCCCTTCGATCTTCGTCAATCTGCCCGGTCAAAGCTGCCGAAATGTCGCTTTGGGCGGGGCGATCGCTCTCGCGTCGCCCCGCCCAACCAAGCGAGTGGATCAGCCGCCGGCGAGCTGGCTGTCCAGGTCCTGGATCGCCGTGGCCATGTCACGCAGAGCCTGAGCCATGTCCTCGACACCAGCAATGGCGTCCTTCAGACCGGTCGTCATCTCCGTGTAGCCGTCCTGGAACTTACCGGACGCCTTCTCCGTCTTGAACCCGTCCTGAACGAGCTCGTCGACGTAGCCCTGGCACTCGTCCAGAGCGGACTCGATCGTGTCCTTGCCCTGGTCGAGCTTGTCGGCGGTGCCGGTCATCTCGTCGTATGTTGCCCCGAAGTCACTCATCGATCATTGCCTTTCCCGCGATTTCATTGCAGGACGCCCCCTCGGGGCGCCAGACGTCACGGTATTGCACGCGACTCGAAGTAGTGAAGCGCAAATCACGATTCGCTGTCACCTTCATACAAGGTTCTCTCGGAAGCCTCCGGGACGACGGACGCCCAGCTCCTAACGACGCCTGTGGGGGACCTGTCGTCGACATAGCCAGACGCCGCCGGGAGGCTGGCCGGACGGCCCACTAGAGTGTGGGCCCCAACCACCTCGGGGATACGGAGATCTCATGAGCACTGGCGCTACCGTCGCGCTGCTAGTCGGCATTGCCCTGCTGATCCTCCCGGCTTGGCTGGCCTGGTATCTAGTAAGCCGCCAGCGGCGTGTTGGCGCGTGGCCACGCGCCCAGGCGACAATTCGCGACGCCCAAGAAAAGGCCTACCGGTCCTCGTTCATCGAGTCGAGCACGACGGAGACATACGTCCACGCCCACTACGAGTATCGGGACGCCGCTGGAATTCAGCACGTCGGTGAGGTCGAACATCTCCACAACGGGAAGGTTGGCGACATCATCGAGATCATGTATGACCCCGCCGACCCGGACTCCAGCGACATCGTCAGCGGCGGCTCAACTGGCGGTCGCATCATCAACTACGGCGCGATCTTCATCATCTTCGGCGGCGGCGGTATCTTCCTCATCTTGGCCTCCCTCGGCATCATCTCGATGTAGGGAAGCCGACAGAATCGGCACCCACCTCGGGATCCGTGCAGGAGCACGTACGTCATGAGCTCGACTACGGACCCGCCTACAGCCCGGCTAGCTGTCCTCAGGCGTCAAGTTGTCGCCAGGACCCAATCGGCATGTTGAGCATCGACGAGATGTCGATGTCGCTTTCGTTCACGACGCCGCGCTTCAACAGGATCTCAATGGCCTGCGCCCGGACGTTGTTGTAGTTCAGATCCTCCCGGCTCTGGGGGCGAGCGCTTCGGGGCGTCGCCGGCCTCGCGGGCCGTGAGCCGAAAATCCACAGTACGAGGAAACCAAGGTTTGCGACGGCCGCTGCGAGAGCGAGCAGAACGAGCAAGCTCCCGCCGAGGTCCACACCACCCCATTGAAGCAAGATGAAAGCGCCGGCAGTGGACGTACCCGAGATCGCGGTCACGATCGGATCCATCAATCGGCGCCGGCGCCCGCAACCGTTCCATATCTGGAACGTGATGAAAGGAACGGCCAGTGCGATCAGAAACGCTAGGAATACAGCACTGGCCCACGAGTCCGAATCACCGATGGATGCGTTCGATCGAAAAATCAACGCGATAAAGCCGAGCACGGGAAAGGCGTATAGGAGCGCGCCCAGGAGATAAACCGGGAGTCCGAAGATCGGACGCGGCCCCATCGGTGGATCCAGATCCGGAGCCGGCTTGCTCAGAATTTCTGCCTCAATAACGCCCCACTGGACAGGCTGAGGAAAGTCCACCGTGCGCACCCACTCGAGCACCTGGTCGACGCCATCCGAACGATCGCTCATTGTTGATACATCCCACCATCAACGCCTAGGGCATCCTACTTCGGTGCGGACGCAGGGGCGGCGCGCCACCTCACCGTCGAAACACAAGTATCGAACAGGTGCTTGATAGCGAGAACTTTGGGGTCTTCCTGCGGCACGCTAAGCGGCGCGCCGAATCCGGCCACAAGTTGCAACGCACGACGGCGGTTCGTTCCAGGAATCGGCAGCAGGTAGGTGACAGACCAATTGCGGACGGACTCGCTGCCCACCTGTACCCGCTTTTCCTTCTCATAGCGCAGGGTGCGGACGTCCCCCAACAGGGGCGTTGCCCCATGTCCCCGAATCAACTCACGCGCCATGGCGTCGAGGCTGGATCCAGGCTCCGCGCGGCGAACTGACGCAATCATCGAAGCCGGCATCCACAAGGTGGATGGGTTGTCTTCCTCCGTCGCGACGAAAAAGGCCGTCGCGCCATTCGCCCGCATGTCATCGAATGACTTCTTCAGCAGTCGCCGGGTTTCGGCGTACATCTCTATCTTGTGCGCTCGCATGAGGCGTTGTTTCAACCCAGAGACCATTATCTCGAAGGTCTCATCATCGACCGCTCTCCGGGACCAACCCGGAGGAAGAGTCATGTCAAACTCGGGGTCGGCGGAAATTCCCATCGCTGCACGCAAATCGGACGCGCTCATACGCTCTCCTCAAACTGCCATGGGGACTCCTCGAGAACCCCTTCGACCATAACCGACTGGAACACCTGACCGTTCCCCGGACGGACGAGACGAAGATTGCGAAGCAGTGGGAGAACGCCCCGAAGAGCATAGACCGTGAGCAGTTCATACGTTTCCGCCAAACTCACGATGAGAGTGGCCTCACCATCATCGAAGACGAAGTGGATGCCAGCCAAATCGATATCAGCGCCGGCCGCGTTCGAAATCACCTGTTGGGTCGTGCACTGAAGCCCAGGCCCTATGTGCGGCGCGTCAAATCGATGCACGATGGCGTCGGTCTCTACCCACTTCGGCATATCCTGGGATGGATACACACCGATATGGCACATCGCGGTGACTCGTCCGATTGGCGGCCACACCTGAAACGTCGCAATCGAGGAGGTGTTGTCGCGATCGCTAAGAGCAGGCCTAAGCAGCTCATCCGCCTCGGCTCTCGAAATCGGACTCCCGTCCCAACCTTCTTTGCCGGCAACTTCTTCCGTCGCAGCTAAGACCCATTCATCCGATTGGCGGGGGTCGAGGCCGCCCGGAATGAACAACCATCCGGGGACCTCAAAGTCTTCCACCAAGTCAAGAGCCCATTCGTGCTGTGTCATTTATAAGCCTCAGTCTCGGTCAACCGAGCCAACTCGGAATGTTGAGTGAGGGAAGATTGAGCGCCGGGATCCTCTCAAAATTGGCGTAGTGACCCGTCACTCCCGAGAACGCCGTCAGCGCGAAGTCGAATGCAGCTAGATTTCTGACCGATGACAGCCCAGCCATGGCGGCATTATCGGCCCAGAATCCACGGTGAGCCTGATACACGCTCGCGAATCCCTCGCTACCCAGGAACAGTTTACTGAATCCAGTGCGCGCGCCACTCGACTTGAAGATTCCGATGAGCCCGTCACTGTAATACAACTTCGGATTCCTGAGCGCACTCGTAAGGCCCTTGCAGGCACCGAAGTTCCCGAATAGCGCCGCCTTCGAAGCTGCCTTGTTCAGATGGCCGAGTTTTGCGAATGTCGACAGCTTTCCGATAGGAACGATCGCGACAGCTGCCAAGAATATATCCCACCCATTGGCTTCATCATTAAAGAATTGCCCAAGAACGGCGACCAAGTAAAGGGCCCCAACGATAAGGGCGAGAGCGCCGAGTATAGGACCTCCGATAACCAACGCAACGATGCCAACAGCGAACGCGACCCATCCCAGAATATCAGCCGCATCCGACCACCAACTATCCTCAATTGCGCCCGAGGTCCCGTCGGTGATGCCATTCGTAGCCGTGTCGAAGGCTTCCTCCCACACGTCATACCAGGTGTCGAAGACCTCGGCTTCGCTCTGCCAGTTTTCGTACGCCTCTTTCTTGGCCTTGTTCTCAGTGGCTTCCTCTTTGTCGGTGCCGCCGATTCCGAGGACGCCACCCTCCTCCTCCGTGGTGCTGTCGTCCTTGTCGCCTGGGAGGTTCTCGTAGGTCGACCACAACTCCTTGCAGGTGTTGGCGCTCCCGTCGATCCTCAGCTTGCACGACTCGAGCGATTCGCCGTACTGCACGAGAACAGGCCCAACGGGCTCGTAGAGGTCGCCAGCCTCCCTCAGCTTCTCGTGAGAGTCGCCGATGATCTCTTGAAGCTTCTGAATGGCCTGACCCTGCTGCTGTCCATCCGAGAGTGAGTTGTCCTTGAGAGTCTGCAGAGTTGTGGCAGCGTCATGCATCTTCTTGCCGAGGCTCTCGATCTGCTTGCCTCGCGAGACGATCTCTCCGGGCCTGCCTTCAACATGCTTGATCTCCCTGCCCTTGGGAGAATCTTCCATCCCGCCAAACATCGACTTGATCTCCTTGTTCCCGAGCTACAGCCCAGTCGTTTCCGCCACCACGCTACTGCCGTCTCACTTGGACTCGAACGCCAACGCGGTCTCGCTGTCCCAGTTCTGGAACCCATCGACGACACCCTTGACATGCTTCTGGATGTCCTGGAGTGCGTCCTTCAGCTCGTCACGCTTGTTGTTCCATCGATCTTCGAAATCTTCGGCCGCCTCCCGAAGCTCGTTGCGGCCAAACGGATCTCCGATGGCGTCCTCGAGCTTGTCGGCACGGCTGCTCGCCTGCTCGAACTCCTCGACAATTTTGCTGAGACTCGTGGCTACGGTGTCCAACTCAGCGATCTTGATACTGACGTCGGCCATATCCGACCGTCCTTCCGTTCCCCGACAAACTCTTGACGTACCAGCATTCGCCGATATCCAGGCGATGCACGGTCACCGCATGACGGCGGCGGGCCAACCCACTGGGTTGGCACCGCCGCGCAATGCCGTTCGCTCAGCCGCCGGCGAGCTGCGAGTCCAGGTCCTGGATCGCCGTGGCCATGTCACGCAGAGCCTGAGCCATGTCCTCGACACCAGCAATGGCGTCCTTCAGACCCGTGGTCATCTCCGTGTAGCCGTCCTGGAACTTGCCAGAGGCCTTCTCCGTCTTGAACCCGTCCTGAACGAGCTCGTCCACGTAGCCCTGGCACTCATCCAGAGCGGACTCGATCGTGTCCTTACCCTGGTCGAGCTTGTCGGCGGTGCCGGTCATCTCGTCGTATGTTGCCCCGAAGTCACTCATCGATCATTGCCTTTCCCGCAATTTTCATTACACGACACCCGATTGCGGCGCCGTTCGTCACCATCACTCACGCATCACACTGTCGTGATGCGTGAACCGACGAGCCGACACCGTCATCCCGAGCGTGGTGGTCCGAGATCCAGGCAATCAACGTCGTCGCGGTAGTCCTACCCGCTACGGCCGGTTCTAAACATCTCCGAAAGTAAAGTTTCAGCTCATCCCGGTTTAGGCGGTGGCAGCAGCACACCCGGCGGGAGTCGACACCGCAGCCCCTGACCGAGACGGGTAATGGTGGGCCGATAGATGCCGGCCCACCATATTGACCAACGCTGCGGCTCAGCCGCCCGCGAGCTGCGAGTCCAGGTCCTGGATGGCGGTCGCCATGTCACGCAGAGCCTGAGCCATGTCCTCGACACCAGCGATGGCGTCTTTGAGGCCGGTGGTCATCTCGGTGTAGCCGTCCTGGAACTTGCCGGACGCCTTCTCCGTCTTGAAACCGTCCTGAACGAGCTCATCCACATAGCCCTGGCACTCGTCCAGCGCCGACTCGATCGTGTCCTTGCCCTGGTCGAGCTTGTCGGCAGTGCCGGTCATCTCGTCGTAGGTTGCCCCGAAATCAGTCATCGATCCTAGCCCTCTCCCGCGATTTCATTACCTGGCGTGGGTAAACGCCGCTGGCCACCGTAGGCCACCCTTCACGAGGTTGTGAAGGGTAAAAACAGATTCGTTGCCAGATTCGTACAGAGGTTCATACAGAGTTCTCGGAGTCACTCGCCAAGGGCATCTGCATGGTCACCATGCGCCCGGCCTGGACGAAGATGCCGCGGCCTGCAGGGAAGTCGGTGCGCTTCAGCTTGCCGAACGGAACCTTGAACAGCGTGTCGCCGTCGTACGTGTCCGGCTTGAGCACGATTCCCTGGCGGGCGGCCTTCCATTCACCCATGACGCCCGAGCCGCCGCCGGCTCGAGTGACGTCGGCGTCGCCGACGAAGAGGTGGTCGGAGTTGTTGATCGCCTGCAGCAGGGCGCGCATCGGGCGGTCGGCGGGACCGTCGGCCAGGTGAGTCATGTCCTCGGCGACGATCATGATGCGGCCGGGGAAGGACTCGTCGGCGACGATCTCGGCGAGCTCGGTGACGAGGGTCTTCTCGTCGTCGGGGCGGGTGGCGCTGCGTACCCAAGGCCTGAAGTCGCCGAGCATGGCGCGACGGCTGCCGAGGTGGAACAGCTTCACCTCGGGGTCGAAGCGTTCCATCGACTCGACGAGCGCCTTGAGTACGTTGGTCTTGCCAGACTGCGGCGGGCCGGTGACGATGAACGAGCCGATCGGGTCGAAGCCGCGCGGCGCCAGGGTGTCGTCGGCGATACCGAAGACGGGCTGACCGTTGGCCTGCGCGGGAAGCGACCGGCTGGAGATCTTCGTCGGCAGGGCACCGATCTCGCCGACCTCGGGAACACCCAGGGCACGCAGCTGCGAGACCAGCTCGTCGAGAGCCTTGGTCTGCTCGGCGACGTTGGTGGTGCCACCCAGGACGGCGAGCTGCACCTCGGCCTTGTCGACGACGGCGCGGCCGGGCACCGACTGCTCGTTGAGTACGTCCTTGGGTGCTCCGACCAGGACGTACTGGCTCGGGTCGGAGAGCCGCATGACCACGCGGCGCGGGATGTTCGCGAAGACGGCCGTCGGGACGGACCCAGACCGGTCGGCGGTGATCACCGCGTGGATCCCGAGCGGGCGGCCCTCACCGAGGACCCGCATGAAGGACTGGTAGAACGGCGCGCGACCGGCGGCGATCTCCCACTCCTTCTTGAACTCGGGGTAGTTGTCGATGAGGAGCAGGATGCGCGGCATCGACTGGTCGGCGATCTCACGGTATTCGGTGAGGTTCGCCGCCGCGGCCTTGGAGAACAGCTCCGAGCGGCGGTCCATCTCCCGCTCGAGGGTGCGCATCAGCCGCTGCAGACGCTCGGCGTCGTCGCCGTCGATGATCGAGCCGACGTGCGGGAGACGCTCGATCGCACCCAGCGCGCCGGAGGCGAAGTCGAGGCCGTAGACCTGGACCTGGCCGAGCTCCGGACGGGCGCCGGCGGCGGTCGCGATCGTCTTCAGCAGGGTCGACTTGCCCGAACCGGAGGACCCGAAGATGAGCAGGGAGCCATCGCGGTCGGGGGCGAAGTAGATCGCGTTCTGCTGCTGACGCTCCGGGAGGTCGGCAAGACCCAGCAGGATCTGTCCGTCGCCCTCCAACGGGAGGTCGCGCATGTCGACCACGGAGGCCAGGTCATCGAGCCATGGTCGCCGCGGGACCATCAGACCAGCCGTGGCGGAGGCCTTGATCAGGTTGGCCACGATCCGCTTCTGGTCGTTGGGGCCGAGGTCCTCGTCGTGCGAGTCGCTCTCCGGCGGACGCTCCGGCTCCCACTCCGTGATCGAACCGAACTTGAGCTCGGCCACCCTCACGTCAGCGGTGACGACCTCGTCGTCGCGCGTCCAGCCACCGGCGTACGCGGACTGGAACGGGGTGAGGCGACCGGGTCCGGTCTTCGCGATACCGCGGCCCGGCAGGGACGGCGGGAAGGTCCCGGCGATCGGGTCGTCGACGACGTCCTTGGAGTCGGTCTCATCGGCCATACGCAGCGCGACGCGGAGGTTGGTGTTGGCCCGCAGGTTGTCCTTGATGACACCGGCCGGGCGCTGGGTCGCCATGATCAGGTGGATGCCGAGCGAACGACCTCGCTGGGCGATGTCGACGACGCCGTCGACGAACTCCGGCACCTCACCGGCCAGTGCGGCGAACTCGTCGATGACCAGCACCAGCGCGGGCGGGCACTCCGGGTCCTGTCGCTTCTCCAGCTCGAGGAGGTCCTTGGCCTTCTTCCGGTTGAAGAGGTGCTCGCGGTAGTGCAGCTCGGCCTTGAGGCTGGTCAGCGCGCGGCGTACGAGGTGCGGGCTCAGGTCGGTCACCAGACCGACGCAGTGCGGCAGCTCGATGCAGTCGGCGAAGGCCGAGCCGCCCTTGTAGTCGACGAAGAGGAAGGTCACCCGGTCGGGCGAGTGGGCCGAGGCGATACCGAGCACCCACGCCTGCAGAAACTCTGACTTACCGGCACCGGTGGTGCCGCCGACGAGGGCGTGCGGGCCCTGCGTACGCAGGTCCAGCGTCATCGCGTCGGAGGCGCCCTGGCCGATGATGGCGCGCAGGTTGCCCGCCTTCTTCAGCCGCGGCCGCGGCCGGTCGGAGCGGTCGATGATCGAGTTGTTCTGCCGCCAGCGCTCCACCACGGAGTGCGGGTCCTCGGCGACCTCGTTGCCGACCAGCGACAGGAAGCCGACCGAGTTGGGCAGGTCGGAGGAGTCGTGGACGACGGTGCTGGCGTCCACCACCGGCGCGAGCCGCTTGGCGAACATGTCCATGTAGGCGTTGGAGACGCCCTCGACAATGACACCCTCGTAGAGGTCGCCGTTGCGGACGAGCCCGACGGTGGCACGCTCCAGGCCGTCGCTCACGTCCAGGAAGCTGCGGCACACCGCCGGCAACGCCTCGACGGTGGAGGACATGAAGACCGCGTGTACGCCGACATCGGCGCCGCGCTCGAGCACCTGGACCAGCCGGGCGCGATCCACCGGAGCGTCGTTGGTGACGAAGACGACGATCGAGACCTGCACTCGGGCGTTGGTCTCCTCCCCTGCCCGAGCGACGTCGGTGCCGTACTGCATCGGGTTCCACTTCTCGGCGAACGGGCCGCGGTGCTCCGCGGTCCGGCCGGCGCGCATGATGTATTCCTCCAGCGCGCTGAGCAGGGCGTTGGCCGTCGGCGCGGAGTCGGCCAGCGGCATGTCCTTGAACCGGTTGGTCTCCGAGGTGGTGTGCGGCAGCCACTTGAGCCACTCGAACTCCTCGACCCAGTCCGGGTCGGCGAAGGCGACGGTGACGACCTCGTTGGGCGCGTGCAGGCCGAAGAGCTGCACCGCGAGCCCACGCATCGCGTCAGCGGCCGGGCCGGCCGGGCCGGCCACACCCACGGAACCCACCGCGGGGAGCGACTCCAGCAGGGGTACGTCGTCGACGTACTTGTAGCGCTCCTTGAGTCGGTCGATCCGCTCGATGAACTCGGGCAGGCCGTTCTGGGTGTCACGCTCCGCGATCGAGTTGCGCGACAGAGCGCGGGTGGTGCCGAGACGTACGGCCAGGAAGTTCCAGTGCTCGGGGCGCCGGGTCCACAGCCGCGGACCGAGCTGCATCGCCTGCTCGAAGACCTCGGCGACCGCCGGGACCTCCTCGTTGCGCGCCAGCTCCTCCTCGGGCTTGCTGCGGTAGAAGACCTCTTCCAGCTTCTCGAACTGCCGCTCGAAGAGCTCGATCTCGTGGTCCTGCTTCGCGCCGGCCTGGCGGTGCTGGTTGATGTAGTTGCCGACCGCCATCATCGGGGTCATCACGACCAGCAGCAGCGCGCGGGCGCGGCCGGTCATCGCGTAGATCGAGAGCGCCATGATGATCGGGGCGATCAGCACGAACCACGGGAACAGCTTCTTCTGCATCTCCGTCGGCATCCACGGCGGCGGGTGCTCGGTGCCGGGATAGCGCACGTCGACCCGCGGGCTGCGGTTGAAGAGCAGGCCGCCGCCGCGCTCGAGGACCGGGTCCTCGACAGCGGAGAGGAAGTCGGCCGAGAGCTGCATGACCAGCGTGGTGCTGCCGATGACGACGGGCGTGTCCGGCGCCAGACGTACGCGGGAGACCTGGGTCCCGTCGACGACGACGCCGTTGGCCGAGTTGAGGTCGACCAGCTCGACCGAGCGGTCCACCTCGATGCGGGCGTGACGCTTGGAGACCATCGGGTCGGCGAGCACGATCTCGTTCTCGGGACCACGGCCGATCGAGGCGTGGCCGGTGGTCAACGGGAACGCCTGTCCCCGCACCGGACCGTCGATCGCGCGCAGCACACCGACGCTCTTACGCCGGGAGCCGGTGGTCTCGTTGTCCGGGCCCATGTTCACGACCGCGGCCGCGAAGCCCGACCCGATCGGCGCGTCACCGATGGGTACGTCGGGCTCGAGCGGTTCCATCCGGTCGGCGGTCGGCGGGGCGACGGCCAAGGTCAAGATGTCCTGCTCACCGGCGATCACGGAGCGCGCCGGGTCCGCGTCGGCAATGTGCCGCGCGACGTCTCCCGCGGTGGCCGTGGAGTCAGCCGTGACGATCACATCCGCCGGCGCGACACCGGGCCGGTGCAGTGTGAGCTTGACCTTCATCCTTCGTTCCCCTCGTCAACGTGCCAAAAGTCAATGCAGCGAGATCGTGCGGCGGCCCGCGCGGCGGTCACCCGCGACGCACCAGGGCCGAGCGGTCGCCGAACCGGATCATCGCGCCGACCGGTGCCAGCACCGGCTCCCAGGCGTTGAGCCGTCGGGTGGCACCCTCGTGAATCACCACGGTGCCGTTGGTCGAGCCGCGGTCGGTGACCTCGACGCCGTCTCCGCTGGGGCGCAGGGACAGGTGGGTCTTCGAGACCGACACGTCGATGATCGAGACCGTACGCGCCCCCAGCGTGTTCTCCGTCAGAGCGGGGTCACGGCCGACCAGCACCAGGCCTGCCACCGGGATCCGCTCGCCGGAGTCGACCTTGAGCATGATGCCGCGTTCGCGCGGCTGCGCCGGAGGCTGCTGACCACCGGACGTGGGTAGCGGCGTGGGAGCCGGCGTAGGCGTCGGTGTCGGGGCCGGATGCGGGGTCGGCGTGGGGGCCGGATGCGGGGTCGGTGTCGGGTAAGGCGTGGGCGTCGGGGTCGGAGGCGGCGGGGGAACCGTCTGGCCCTGGTTGGGGGTCACCGCGCGCGAGGGCGGGATCGACGGGGTCACCGGCTTCGGTGCGACCGGTCCCGACGGCGGTGTGGCGAGCGAGCCGCCCGCGGAAGCACCGGGCTCGTCGTTCCTCGCTTTCGGACGGGAGACGCCGAGCACGCCGGCGCTGACCCGCCCCGAGGGACGGTAGCTGCCGGCGTCGTGATCGTTGGGGGTGGTGAGCGAGGGCAGCGACTTCCGCTGCGCGACGGGCGCGGCCGCGACCGTCTTGCGGGCGATGCGCATGCGCTTCTCGTCGTAGGGGTCGAGGCCCTCGCGGACGTCGACCATCCAGAACTCGGCGACCTTGTCGTGCCAGCCGCGGCTCCGCTGCTCCTTGTCGAACAGCGGCGAGGCGAGGAAGACGATCGGAGCGATCGGGATGATCCCGGAGCCCCAGAGCACCAGGGCGCGGAGGAAGGCACGACCGACGCCCGGTCGCTCGAGCGTCTTGACGTTGATCGAGCGGATTCCGGCGACGGACTTGCCAAGCGTGACCCCACGGCGGCCGTGGAAGACGATCTGGACGATGACGTAGATCAGGCTCAGCAGTACGGTCGCGCCGCCCGCGATCGCCGCGAGCATGAAGTCGGGGTGGCTCAGGAACCGGGCGAAGCCGAACTTGCCCTGGACCAGCTTCAGCAGCAGCGGGAGCGTGAAGACGAGATAGGGCACCTGCAGAAGCAGGTAGCAGACGATGTCAACGGCGGCCGCGACGGCACGACGGCCCAGCGGTGCATCCTTCAGACCGAGCGAGGCGGCGTAGGCCGGATCCGGCTTTCCGTCGGCGGTGAGACCCTCGATCCGGTCGTCATTTTCGGCGACCTCCCATATCTCCACCGCAAGAACTCCCTCACGCCCGATGTCCGAGTATTTTCGGCGCTGACCAACAACGCCAGAAGGCTACCGGAATGTCCCGGCTCGGGCGCGATGGTGTCTGGCAGGATCGACGTATGTCAACACCCTCCGGGCCATCAGGGAGCCTCGAGCGCATCGTCTTCTCGGACGGCAGCACCGCCGATCTTGTACGCAAGGATGACGGCTGGGCCATCCAGATCGACGGCGTCGCACAGTCCCACCTCGGAGAAGACCCGGTGCAGCCGCCGAAGCTCGCCTCGATCCGGTGGATGCTGGCTGCGCTCGGGGACCAGGCGCCCCGCAGCGTCGCCCACCTGGGCGGGGCACTGCTCGCCCTTCCCCGTGCCGTCGCTCACCGGTGGCCCGCGGCCACGCAGACGGTGGTGGAGCTCGAGCCCGCCCTGGTCGAGCTCACCAGGTCACGCTTCCCGCTGCCTCCCGGGATCACCATGGAGACCGCCGAGGCGCGCTCGTGGCTTGAGGCTCACCCTGGCTCGGAGTACGACGCCGTCGTCATCGACATCTTCGCCGGCAACCGGATCCCGCCGGCGTTCACCTCGCTGGAGTGCATGACCGCGGCACGCGACGCGCTGCGCGAGGAGGGTCGGCTCGTGCTGAACTCCGTCGCCGGCCCGGAACTGCTCTTCACCCGTCGCGAGCTCGCCACGTTGCGTACGGTCTTCGGGCATGTCGCGATGATCGTGCAGGGGTCCGCGCTTGCGGGAGCGAGGTTCGGCAACGCCACGCTGATCGCCTCGGCGGCCCCGATCGACGGTGAGGCGATCCGCTCCTCGCTCGCCGGCGACCCGTCGAAGGGCGCGCTGGTGACCGACCTCGACCCGATCATCGACGGAGCCGACCCGATCAGCGATGCCGACCAGCTCTGGTCCCCGGAGCCGAACCTGCCCGACGCGAGCGCCGCGCTTCGCCTCCTCGAGCAGGCCCGCCAAGCCGTCGACACGCTCAGATCCGCCGCAGACTGAGGCTCCATCGCCTTTGTCTAGCGAGATTCGGCCCTATCGCTCGGCAGATACCGCGACAGGCATCGCCAGCCATTTCTTTTACCGAAACCGGCTTGTAACGTTCAAACAACCTGCTTGCGACTTGCGGGCGGGATGCTTGATGCGCAGGACAAACCACGATGCACACCATCTATCCGTTGTAGGGGGGACCTCGATGGAAACACTCACCGCCACCCAGCCTGAGGCCAACAGTGCCGCGAAGCAGCACAGCCTCAAGTTCCGTCACGCCAGTGCCCTGACGAAGCTCATGGACGAGCGCCAGGACCTGCGCGGTGTTCACGTGTTCGCCGACTTCGTCGACGACTCGGTGCGCTGGTCTGCATGACCAGCAGCTAAATGGGGGGATCACCGATCCCGTTGCGCAAGGCCCGGCCGACGACGGCCGGGCCTTCGCTTGTCTTCAGGGCCCGCGGCTAGGAGCTGCGGTGGACGATCCGGCCGCCGACCGTGGTCAGCACGACCCCGCCATGGGCGATAGCGGCCAGATCCCCGACCGAGGCCCGGAGCGGATCGATGTCGAGCACGGCCAGGTCGCCGCGAGATCCGGGAGCGACCGTGGGCTGACCGTCGACCGACGCCGCCAGGGCCTCCTGGGCGGTGAGTGCCTGCTCCGGGTGCCACGGCTCCTTGCCGTCACGCGAGCGACCGACGGCGGCCGCGATGGCCAGCCACGGGTCGAGCGGCGCGACCGGAGCATCCGACCCGAGCGCCACCCGCACGCCCTCGTCGAGCATCCAGCGGGTCGCGAAGCAGCGGTCCTCGCGCCCCGGCCAGACGTCCTCGGTCATCTCGCGGTCGTCGAGGATGTGCGCCGGCTGCACGGATGCGGTGATCCCGAGTCGAGCCATCAGCGGCAGATCCTCGCGACGTACGAGCTGGGCGTGCTCGATGCTGCCGCGTGCACCCGTCATCGCGTACGCCGCCAGTGCCTCCGACACCGCCCGGTCACCGATCGCGTGCGTGGCCACCTGGAGGCTGGCCGCGTGGGCCTTCCCCAGGAGCCCGTGCAGCTCGTCCGGTGACTGGTTCGGCGCTCCGCAGCTGTCCGGATCGTCGGCGTACGGATCGCAGCACCACGCCGTCCGCGTGCCCAGCGAGCCGTCGCTGATGATCTTCAGCGGCCCCATCGTCAGCCGGTCCTCGCCCGGGAGCAGCCGGTCCCCCGTACGCAGCCCCTCGGCGATCGCCTCGTCGAGCTGGTCGGCGTACGTCGCGACCCGGATCCGCAGTAGGTCGCAGCCGGCCGCCCACCGCGAGCGCCAGTCGTCGAGCCGGATGCCGACCTCGAAGTCGGTCATCCCGACCACCCCGAGTGCGGCGGTCCGGGTCAGCATCCGGCGGTAGGCAGCCGGCGTGCTCCCGTTGGACTCGAAGAGCTCTGCAACCCGCGGATAGGTCTCGAACCACTCCGTCTCCTCCACCATGTCCTCCCGGCGCGGCAGGTCCACGGCGTCGAGCGCGGCGGTGTTCAGCCAGGCGTGATGGAAGTCGTGGTTGACCAGGATCGCGGGGATGCCACCGGTGACCGAGTCGAGCTCGGAGACCGTGCCCCAGCGGTCCCAGGTGCCGGCCGAGTGCCCCATCCCGACGATCGCCTCACCCGGCCCGACCTCGCGCGCGGCCGCGGCGACCCGCGCCAGCGCCTCGGCGGGCGAACGGGTGCCGTGCAGGTCCAGCCTGCTGGCCTTCAGCGTCCACTGGCCGAGGTGGGTGTGGGCGTCCCACAGACCCGGCACGAGCCAGCGCCCACCGGCGTCGTACGCCTCGACACCCTCCGGTCGGGGCAGGCCTTCTCCGACCGCCGACACGACACCGTCGGCGACGAGAACGTCAACCACCCCGGCGGGCGCGTTCGCCCGAGGTGAGAGCGGAACGATGCGTACGTTCCGGAGGAGAAGGTCGGGCATGAGCAGACGATAAGGATTCTGCCCATGCCCGAGCGAATCAGAAGGCCACCGGGCTCAGCGGCGCTTGAAGATTCCCCTGACGAGCTCCCTCGCGGCGGTGCGTGCGGCCTGCTTGAAGGCGGTCGACTTCACCACCGTCTCGATCATCGAGTCGTCATCGTCACGCGACCGCGATCGCGACCCCGACGACTTCTTCGGGGCGGTCTTCTTGGCCGCCTTCTCCTCCGCCTCGGCCGCGCGGGCGGCCTCCGCCGCGTCCGTCTTCGCCTTGAGCTGGTCGACGGCGGACTCGACCTCGACGGCCGCGGTGTACTTCGCCGCCAGCGGCGACGCCGCCACGGCAGCTTCCATCGCGGCGACCTCCGCCGGCCCCATCAGCGACTCGGGGGCGCGCAGCCGCGTCCAGGCGACCGGCGTCGGCGCGCCGCGCTCGTTCATGACGGTCACGATCGCCTCGCCGATGCCGAGGGTCTGGATGACCGCGCCGAGGTCGTCGTAGGAGGAGGTCGGATAGGTGTTTACGCTGGCCTTCAGGGCCTTGGCGTCGTTGGGCGTGGCGACCCGCAGCTGGTGCTGGATGCGCGAGCCGAGCTGACCGAGCACGTCGTCGGGGACGTCGGTCGGCTTCTGGGTGACGAAGAAGACCCCGACACCCTTGGAGCGGATCAGCCGGACCGTGTTGGTGATCTGGTCGAGGAACGCGTCGGAGGCGTCGTTGAAGAGCAGGTGCGCCTCGTCGAAGAAGAAGACCAGCTTGGGCTTGTCGACGTCACCGACCTCGGGCAGCGCCCGGAAGAGCTCGGCGAGCAGCCACATCAGGAAGGTCGAGAAGATCGCCGGCCGGTCCTGCAGGTTGGGCAGCTCCAACAGCGAGATGATCCCGGCGTCCCCGTCGTTGCGTACGAAATCAGTGACGGCGAAGGCCGGCTCACCGAAGAACTCGTCCGCGCCCTGGTCGGCGAAGGCGATGAGCGTACGCAGGATCACCCCGGTCGTCGCTGACGAGAGGCCGCCCAGACCCTTGAGGTCGGCCTTGCCCTCGTCGGAGACCAGCCACTGCAGCACCGCGCGCAGGTCGTCGAGCCCGACCAGCTTCAGGCCGGCCTTCTCGGCGTAGTGGAAGACGAGACCGAGCGAGGACTCCTGGGTCTCGTTGAGATCCAGGACCTTGGAGAGGAGCGTCGGACCGAAGGCGTCGACCGTGACCCGGACCGGGATGCCGGTGCCCTCGCCGCCGAGCGCGAAGAACTCGACCGGGAACCCGCGCGCCTGCCAGGCCTGCCCGACGGACGCCGCCCGCGCGGTCAGCTTCTCGCTCGACTCGCCCGGCGCGGACAGACCGGAGAGGTCGCCCTTGATGTCGGCTGCGAACACCGGGACCCCGGCTGCGGAGAGCTGCTCGGCCAGCAGCTGCAGGGTCTTCGTCTTGCCCGTGCCGGTCGCGCCCGCGACCAGCCCATGCCGGTTCAACATCCCCAAAGGAATGCGAATCGGCGTCTCCAACAACGTCTCAGCGTCCGCCATCAGGCCCCCGAGCTCGAGGGCGGAACCCTCGAATTGGTAGCCGGGCCCGACCGCTTCTGAGAGAGCAGCAGCATCCGTCATGACCAGGACTCTATGTGGGGATTTGGTTCGGGGGCGATACAGTCACGAGGGTGATCTTCAAGCGTGTCGGCGATTCTCGCCCCTACCCTGACCATGGTCTGACGACCAAGGGGTGGGCCGCGCTGCCTCCTCGAACGGTCCGTCTCGACGAGCTGGTGACCACGAAGGACACCCTTCAGCTGGTGGCTCTGCTCAACGAGGACTCGACGTTCTTCGGCGACCTCTTCGCCCATGTCGTGGAGTGGAACGGCGAGCTCTACCTCGAGGACGGGCTCCACCGGGCGCTCCGCGCGGCGCTCCAGCAGCGCAACGTGCTGCACGCCCGCGTGCACAGCCTCGGTTAGGGCGTTCCGAGCGGTTAGGCTCGGCGTCATGCTCGATTCGGCCCTCACGGGACTTCGTACGTTCATCATCCTCGCCGTCCTCGCGGCAGCGGTCGCTCTGGCCGGTGCCTGGGGATGGAAGGCGATGACCGCACCCTTCCCGCAGAAGGTCGAGGTCGGGCCGTGCGCGGACGCGCCGGTCAAGAAGGGCTCCGAGGTCTACCCGTCGCAGGTGGTCGTGACCGTGCTCAACGCGAGCACGCGCGCCGGGCTCGCCACCCGGGCGATGACCGACCTCGTCGACGCGGGCTTCGTCAAGGGATCCACCGGCAACGCGCCCAGCGGCACCAAGCTGAAGACCGTCGAGGTGTGGACCCCCGACAAGAACGCCCCCTCCGCCGCGCTCGTCGCGAGCTGGCTCGGCGACGCGAAGATCGTCGAGAAGAAGTCCGACATCCCGGGCATCGTGGTCGTCACCGGCGAGAACTTCCCCAAGGTCACCGGCGGAGACAAGACCGTCACCGCCAAGGCCGACGGCACGATCTGCAGCCCTCCGGTCGAATAAGGCGTACGCAGCCCCTCACCGCAGCCAGCCCGCGAGTCGTCCCTTCCGGCTGACCATCTCGAGGCGCCGTTCCGCGCGCTCACGCTGGTGGCGGGGCACGACGACCAGGACGACGTCGCGGGCGCGAAGGACCGTGGTCTCCTCCGGAACCAGGGTCCGTCCGTCGCGGATCAGCAGCGACACCGACGACCCCGTAGGCAGCCGGAGCTCGCTGACCTCGACGCCGTGCAGGCGCGACTCGGGCGGGATGCGGAGCTGGATCAGGTCTGCCGCGATCTGCTCCAGCGGCGCGACGTCGAGGTCGAGCGAGCGCGGGTCGTTGGGGCGGGCGACCTCGAGCACGCGGGCGACCCACGGCAGGGTCGGGCCGGTGAGCAGCGTGTAGACGACGACCATCACGAAGACAAGGTCGAAGAGCTGCTCGGCGCCGTCGACGCCCTCGGCCAACGGGATGGTGGTGAGCACGACCGGCACCGCGCCACGCAACCCTGCCCAGGAGACGAAGACGGTCTCCCGCCATGACATCCGGGAGACCACCGTGCTGACCAGCACGGATGTCGGCCGGGCGAGGAAGGTCAGGATCAGGCCGGCGGCAAGGGCGAGGCCGATCGTCGTGAGGTCGATACGCCCCGGGGAGAGCAGCAGCCCGAGCATCACGAAGAGCCCGATCTGGGCCAGCCAGGCGACGCCCTCGGCGAAGGACCTGGTGGCACCGCGGTGGGGCAGCTCGGAGTTGCCGAGCACGAGTGCGGCCACGTAGATCGCCGCGAACCCGGACCCGTGCAGCCACGCCGCTCCGCCGTACGCCAGGAAGGCCAGCGTCATCACTGCCAGCGGATAGAGACCGGCGGAGGGCAGCGCGGCCCTCCGCATCAGCCATGCTCCACCGAACCCGACGAGCAGGCCGACCACGATGCCCAGCAGCAGCTCGCCGACCACGATCCCGGCCACGACGACCGGATGGTGCTCAGCGATCGCACCACTGGCGATCAGCGTCACGATCACCACGGTCGGGGCGTCGTTGAGCCCCGACTCCGACTCGAGGACACCGGTCAGCCGCTTGGGCAACGGCACCACCCGCAGCACCGAGAACACCGCGGCCGCATCGGTCGGCGAGGTCACCGCCCCCAGCAGGAACGCCAGTTGCCAGGAGAGCCCGAGCAGATAGTGCGCCCCCACCGCGACGATCCCGATCGAGACCACGACCCCGACCGTGGCCAGCATCAGCCCGAGGCCGAAGGCGGGACGTACGTCCTTCCACGACGTCGTCAGACCACCTTCGGCCAGGATCAGCGCCAGCGCCCCGAAGCCGACCGCGTGCGCGAGCTGAGCGTCGTCGAACCGGATCCCGAGCACCGACTCACCGAGCAGGACGCCCATCAGCAGGTAGATCAGCAGCGACGGGAGCCCCGCCTTGGTCGACATCCGCACCGCGAGGATCGCCAAGAGCGTGACCAGGGAGCCGATCAGCACGAACAGGTCGAACTGATGGACGTCGAAACTCATGTACGCCGGGCCCCCCTCCGACCTATGGACCTGCATCTTAGGGCGTGTCCGAGAACTCCCTGGCGGCCTGCGCCGCCAGGGCACGCACTGGCCGGCGTTGCCGCCCCTCGAAAGACCCCGGTATGCCTTCGGAGCGGCGCCTTGGCCAGCACGCACCCTGACGACGCATGCCATCCAGGCATTTCTCGGCCACGCCCTAATGTTTGCTCCCATGGACCGCCTGACTGTCGCCCAACGCGCGAACGTGCCTCCTTTTCACGTGATGGACATGCTCGAGCGGGCGGCGCAGCGGCAGCGGACGTACGGCGATCTCATCTCGCTCACCTCGGGGCAGCCGTCCACGGGGGCGCCACAGGCGGTCAGCGCCGAGGCGGTGCGGCTGCTGCAGAGCGGTGACCCGCTGGGCTATACGCCGGCGACCGGGATCCTGGAGCTGCGCCAGGCGATCGCGGGGCATCATCGGGCGTGGCACGGGATCGACGTCTCCCCCGACGACGTCGTCGTGACCACGGGCGCGAGCGGCGGCTTCCTGGCGACGTTCCTGGCAGCGTTCGACACCGGCGACCGGGTGGCGATGGCCCGGCCGTCCTATCCCTGCTACCGCAACGTGCTCGCGGCGCTCGGGTGCGAGGTCGTGGAGATCCCGACCGGCGCGGCCGAGCGGTTCCAGCCGACCGTGGAGCAGGTGCGGGAGCTGCACGAGCGCGTCGGTCTGAAGGGGCTCGTGGTGGCCAGCCCGGCCAACCCGACCGGAACCATGCTGCTGCCCGAGGAGCTGGCCGCGCTGGCCCGCTACTGCGAGGAGGCCGGGATACAGCTGATCTCGGACGAGATCTACCACGGGCTGACCTACGGTGGGGACGGTAGCCGTGGCCGCAGCGCCTGGGAGACCTCGCGCGAGGCCGTCGTGTTCGGCTCGTTCTCCAAGTACTTCTCCATGACCGGCTGGCGCATCGGCTGGCTGCTCGCGCCCGCCCACCTGCGACGCGCGATCGACGTCCTGGTCGGCAACTTCACCATCTGCCCGCCGACGCTCGCCCAGCATGCCGCGGTGGCGGCGTTCACCCCGGACGCGTACGCCGAGCTCGACAGCCACGTGACCCGCTACGCGACCAACCGGGGGGTGCTCCTCGACGGCCTCCGCTCCCTCGGGGTCACCGAGATGGCCCCGGCTGACGGCGCCTTCTACGTCTACGCCGACGTCAGCCGCTGGACCGACGACACCATGGCATGGTGCCACCAGATCCTCGACCGCACCGGCGTCGCGATGGCTCCTGGGATCGACTTTGACCCGGTCGACGGACACCGCTTCGTACGTCTCTCCTTCGCTGGGTCGTCGACCGAGATCGAGCAGGGGCTGGACCGCCTGTCCACGATCCTGACCTGACATACCCCGCCGAGGCGTCAGTTTCTGACCGCGAAGGGTCGATTATTGACGTCGAGTGGGCCATCTCGACGTCAATAATCGACGTCTCGGCGCCAAGAACTGACGTCTCGGCGGACGGGGTTTGAGAAAGTTTGGGATTTTACGTTTAGGAATCGCTCCAGCGGGTAGGACCATCTCAGAGACCTGTCCAAGGAGGGATATGTACGGCGACAGCGACGTGATCCGCCGTCGGGTGAGCCGTCTGCGAGAGCAGGCGGACGACATCCGCGCGAGTGCCGACAAGCTGGTGGTGCAGGCCGAGGCCGTGCCGTGGCACGGCCGGGCTGCCGAGTCCCTCCGTGGGCGAATGAAGGAGCGAGCCACCGCGCTGCGGAGCTCGGCCGAGAAGCATGACCGCGCGGCCGACGCCCTGGCCAAGCACCTCAAACAGGTCGACCTGTTCAAGGAGCAGATCGCCGAGGCCGAGGCGCGCGCCGAGGTGCTGACCACCGACGGCAAGCTTGACGGATTCGAGGCCCCTGAGCCGGGCCACAAGGACTGGCTGGAGGTCACCTTCCGATGACCACGATCGACCTGGGCCCCGCTCCGGCGGCGCCGACCGAGCCGTGGGCAGGAGTGCCCCGGCGGGTCGGCCTGACCCTCCCCGAGCTCACCCACGCCTGCGAGACCATCGGGGCTCCGCTCCCGTTCGAGGTTGCGACGCACCGTGACGAGGGGCTCGACGCCCGGTTGGGGCGCACCCGCTCCGCAGCCGAGGCCGAGGCCCTGGCGCGCGCCGTCGCCGGCTTCGGCGAGGGCAGCACCTCGCTGCAGCGCCGCGACCTCCTCGACACCGACGGGACCCTCGACGCCGGGATCGCCGGCGCCCTGGGACTCCTGGCGACCCCCGAGGTGGTCATCGACCTCGATGTCGTCGTCGACGGCCTCCGCGGCCGCGCCTGGCACCGGCAGAAGGGTGAGGCAGCCGCCTCGCTCGCCACCGTGGACGGACTCGTCTTCGAGCTCTCCTGGTATCCCTCCGCGGCCTGGGCGGCCGAGCTCGGCCGAACCGCGACGCTGCCAGGTGACACCGCCCGGCTGACGTCGGCGGTACCCGAGCAGCTGGAGGTCCCGTTCGCGACCGCCGACGCCGTCTTCGAGGCGCTGCGCACCGGTCGGGGCGACCTGGTGCCGGTGCTGACCGAGGGCGACGTGGTGGTCTCGAGGGCCCTCGAGGCACTGTCCACCGAGGCCCACGGCCGGCTGCGTGCCATCGTCGCGACGACGGCCGACCCGGAGAACCCGCTGATCGGCACGGTCTCCTGGACGCTGGTCAACGACGGCTGGCGTTCGATGCGTACGGTGTCGCTCGATGGAGAGCTGACACTGCTGATCACCAGCGTGGAGCCGTCCGAGCTCGCCGCAGACCTTGCTCCTGTTCTCGCGGAGGTGGCCCGATGAGCTCTTCGACCAACGATCCGATCAACCGCCTGGGACCGATCCCGGGTGGCGCCCCCGACTCGGTGCCGCCGCCTGCAGGCCGCGAGGACAAGTACGAGCAGATCCTCGGCCTGGCCGGCTCCATCGGCGACGCCGGCGCGCAGCTGCGCGAGTGGGCCGAGCTCGGCGCCGAGATCCTGACCGACGACGACGTCACCTCCTCCGCCGAGCTCTCGGCGAAGACCTGGGAGCCGGCCGAGGAGGAGATCCGGGCCGCGACCTCCGAGAAGAGTGGCGTCCTCGGGCTCGGCCAGGCGCTCGAGGCCGATGCGCTCTCGGTGCGGGCGACGGTGCAGACCTACCGCTGGATCGACGAGCTCCAGGCCGCTGCCCGCAGCACGCTGGGCGCCATCGCGGCCAACGCGCTCGACTACCTCGCACCCGAGGTCGAGCTCGGCGGGTCGCTGCTGTCCGCCGGCCTGATCGAGACCGACGCTCTCGACCGCGAGGGCGTCACCGCCTATCTCGGCGAGCTCGCCCAGGGTCATCCCGAGCTGATGGACCACATCGCCACCGGCGGCGGGCTGCTCGAGTCGCTCGAGCTGCGCTCGCTGCTCACCGCCGACTTCCCGCGCGGTGATGACGCCGGGGCGGCCACCGCGGGCGCGCTGCGCGCCGCTGGCATCGACACGTTCGCGACCGACGCCGGGCATGCGCTGCGTGACGTCGGCGGGGCCCTGGCCTCCACCGAGGAGGACACCCGGGCCGGCGACATCACCGCAGCCACCCCGGCCACCATCGAGGAGCTGATCCGCACCCTCGAGGCCACCGAGACGGGTGTCGCGGTCCAGAAGACGGCGCCCGGTCGCTACATCGCCTATCTGCCGGGGCCGTACGCCGGCAGCCGACGCCTGCGGCTCGTCTCCGGTGACCTCTCCGACTACATCGCCACCGCGTCACGGACCATCGAGGAGACGGTCGAGGCCGGCTCCCACGTGATGCTCGTCGGTGCCGCGGCCGGGGGAACCGCGGCGGCCGCGATCGCGGCTTCGGCCGGAGCTGCGTACGTCGTGGACCAGGTGGTCACCGTGGGTGCTCCCGGCGCGGCAGCACCGCGGGTTCCGGAGACCACGCGGGTGCTGTCGCTGGAGGACCGCTCCGATCCGGTCGCGCTCCTCGGCGGGCTCATCAACGCGGGTGTCGGACACCGGTTCACGGTCGTCTACGACGGCACCGCGGCGCAGGAGAGCCACTACGTGGCCGGCGGGCGGGCTGCGGACAACGCGGCCCACGACGAGCTCCGCGACGAGATCGGGCGGATCCGCAGTCTGGGATATCTCGGCTGAGCCGCGGGCTTGCCTCGGGGACGTGAGTCGATACGGTGTAGATCGCCCTCGGCTCCATCCCCGACCTCACCTGTGCTCGGTCACCGGCCAGTCGATTGCGGAGGGCACTCTGACGCCTACCTGATCGGTCCCTGTGAAGTCCATCGTCGTCCACGCCGGCCTCCCCAAGACGGGCACCTCCGCGGTCCAGGCGTTCTTCAGCACCCATACGGAGACGCTCGCGAAGTCCGGCATCTTCTACCCGCAGCACACCGTCGACCAGAACGGCATCAGCGCCGGCAACGCCGGATCGCTCATGGAGCGCTCGGGCCATCTCTTCGTGGCCTCGCCCCGCGAGGTCGCCAGGACGCTCGAAGAGTTCGACGCCAGCGGCTGCCACACGCTGCTGCTCTCCTCCGAGGCGTTCCTCCCCGAGCTGCCCGGGATCGCCGAGCTGCTGCCGTCGCAGGCCCGGTTCGTCCTCTACGTCCGCGATCCCCTCGCCTTCCTGGAGTCCGACTACAACCAGCGGGTCAAGCGGATCGGTCATCTCGAACCGTTCGCGGCGGCGCCTGATGCGTACGGCGGATGGCTGGGTCACGAGCACCTCTACAAAGCGCTCGGCTCCGAGGCGGTGCGCTCCCGGCTCGTCCTGCGTCCCTACCTTCCCGAGCTCTTCGTCGGTGACAGCCTGCTCACCGACCTGCTCGACACCGCCGGGATCGACACCGCCGAGCTCGGCGACCTGTCCTTGAGGCGGGTCAACCTCTCCTACTCGCTGCACGCGCTCGAGATCAAGCGCGCCCTCAACGTCCTCCCGCTGGGGCCGCAGCTGCAGGAGCGCCTCGACATCCACCTCCAGTCCTGCCCCCTCGGGCCGACGACCTACACCCTGATGCCTCCCGCAGACCACGAGCGGCTCCGGAAGATCGCAGACGACGAGCTGCGCGCGCTCGCGCTGAGGTACGACATCGACTCCCTCGAGCCCATGCGGGAACTGCTGCGCGAGAAGCCGCAGAAGCCCTTCCACCCGCAACAGCTGACCGACGACGAGGTCGACGCCGTCGTACGGCACATCGCCAACGTCGGTAAGCGGCTCACCCGCCGGATCGCCCAGACGCTCGCCGAGCACCCGGAGATCGAGCTCGTCTACCCCTCCCTGCGCGACTCGTTCGCCGCCGCTGCTGCCGAGCTGGGCGAGGAGCCCACTGCACCGAAGCGGCGCTGGTGGTCGCGTCGGCGCTGAGCGTCGGGATACCCGGTTAACCGGGTATCCCTGCACTTCTCAGGCGTTGCATTGCCAGAGAAGTGCAGGAAAAGCCTGAGAAGTCAGGACAGATCGACGACCACGATCGTGTGGTTGTCCGGCTCCCCGGCGGCGACGACAGCGGCCGCGACCGCGTCGGCGACCGACTGCGGGCCGGCCTCGGCGGAGATGAGCGCATCCAGGTCGTCCACGTAGGAGTGGACGCCGTCGGTGGTCAGCACCAGCCGGTCGCCCGGCAGCAGCTCGAGCGACATCTCGTCGGCGACGACGCCGGGCACCAGGGCGCGGTTGAGCAGCGCCCGGTGCTCGTGGGAGCGAGCCTCGTCGGCGGTCAGCTGGCCGGCCTCGACCATCGCGGCGACGACCGTGTGATCGTGGGTGACCTGGCGTACGTCTCCGTCCCGCACCAGGAAGACCCTCGCGTCGCCGATGTGGGTGATCCTCGCGGTCGAGCCGTGCAGGTCGACGGCGGTGAGAGTGGTGCCCGACTTCGGCACCTCCGAGAACACCTCCTGGATGGCCGCTCGCAGCCCGCCGCCGGCGTACGCCGTCAGGGCCGCCCCGGCAAGATCGTCGCGCTCACCAAAACCGTCGGCGACGGCGATGAGCTCGGGGGTGACCAGGACGGCATCCTGCTGGCTGGATCGGCCACCTGTCTCGTGGCTGACGCCGAACTCGGCGTGCAAAGTTTCCGTTGACGTAGTCATCTGACGTGCCTCGCTCCTCAATCGGTGGACGAGGACGGAGACCATCTTGCGACGCGTGGCGGTGTCGGCCTCGACCTGGCGCCAGTAGGTCTCGACCTCGACCGCCGCGAGTGCGGCGGGCATGTCGACGATCTCCCGGATCCGGGCCAGCGGCATCCCGACCAGGCGCAGTGAGGCCACCAGGCGTGCGCGTTCCACCTGGTCAGGCCCATAACGGCGATAGCCGGAGACCGCGTCCACCTCGGCAGGAAGCAGCAGACCGAGGTCGTCGTACAACCTCAGTGCCTTCGGCGTCAGCCCGGTCTCCCGGGCGAAATCACCGATGTTCACAAGCCCCTCCAGGCCGCTCATGGTCACCATCCTCCCCGGTGAAGGTCACCGGTGGAAGCAGATTGGTGCTTCCCCCTGGGTCAACCTCAAGCCCCGGTCTGCTCGGCCCACTTCTCGAGCAGCCGGGCGAGCGACCGCCGCTCGGCCGCGGTGAAGACGGCGAGCAGGCGGTGCTCGTTGGCGATGTGGTCGGTGAAGGCCGCGTCGATCAGCTCGCGCCCGCGCTCCGTCAGCGCGATACGACGCCCGCGGCCGTCCTCGTCACGGCGGTCCCGGCTGACCCAGCCCTGAGCCAGGCAGCGGTCGACCCGCTTGGTGACCGCCCCCGAGGAGACCATCGTCTGCTCGCCGAGCTCCTTCGGAGTCAGGGCGTACGGAGCGCCTTGCCGTCGCAACGTCGCCAGCACGTCGAACTCGCCCTCGCCCAGTCCGTGCTCGGCATAGACGCTGACCAGCTCGTCGGTGAGACGCAGCGCGAGACGGTGCAGCCTGGCGATGACGGCCTGCGGGGTGATGTCGAGGTCGGGGCGCTCTCGCTCCCACTGCTTCATCACGGTCGAGACGTGGTCTGTCATGACCATGGAATATATCTCACGCGGAAACTATTATACCTTCCATGGAAAGTAGATTTGTTACCCTCGCGCTGACCGCGATCGCCCCGGTGGCATGGGGGTCGGGCTACTTCGTCACCGCGACGTTCCTGCCGCCGGACCGGCCGCTGTTCGGCGCCGTGGTTCGGGCCCTGCCCTTCGGCCTGCTGCTCCTGGCGCTCCGGCCGGGCCTGCTCCACGGCTCCTGGTGGTGGCGCACAGCGGCGCTCGGACTGCTCAACTTCGGGGCGTTCTTCGCCCTCGTCTTCGTCGCCGCCTACCGGCTCCCCGGCGGCCTCGCCGCAACCCTGACCGCGGTCTCGCCGATCGTGGTGATGCTGCTGGCCTGGGGCTTCGCCGGGGAGAGGCCACGCGCCGGGTCGCTCGCGGCCGGAGTCGTCGGCGCCATCGGCGTGGCCCTGCTGGTGCTCCGCGATGGCGCGGGTCTCGACCTGATCGGCGTCCTGGCCGCCTTCGCCTCGGTCGCCGTCTTCTCCACCGGCTTCATCCTCGTCAAGGTCTGGCAGCCGCCGGTCGGACTGCTCACCTTCACCGCCTGGCAGCTCGTCCTGGGTGGCCTCATCCTCGCCCCGGTGGCCCTCATCGTCGAGGGCCCGCCGCCCGCTCTCGACCTGCCGGCGATCGGGGGCTACGCCTACATCGGCATCGCCGGCACGGTCGTCGCCTACGCGGTCTGGTTCCGTGGCGCCCGGCGGCTGCCTGCCGCCGCGGTGTCGCTGATCGGCCTGCTCAACCCGGTCGCCGGGATCCTGATCGGCCTCGCTTTCGCAGGCGAACACCTCACCCCGATCAGCGGGCTCGGAATGGCGCTGGTGCTCGGTGGCGTACTCCTCGGACAGCCCGCGGTGCTCGACCGGATCAAGGCCAGACGCGGCCCGGAACCAGCCTCGTGTGCGGACGTTGGAGCAGCGGGATAGGTTCACCTCCATGAAACTGCGTGCACGTGCGCTCGAGCTTCTCGTCTTCACCGTCGGTGCCGGCACCTTGGGATCCGAGATGGCCGCCGCTCGGCTGCTCGCTCCGTGGTTCGGTGACTCGACGATCGTGTGGGCCAACACGATCGCGACAGTGCTGGTCGCGCTCGCGATCGGCTACTCCGTCGGCGGCAGGATCGCCGACCGGAACCCGCACCCCTCCGGCCTGGCCAAGATCGTGCTCGTCGCCGCTGCCCTCCTGGCCGCGGTGCCATTCATCGCCGACCCGTTCCTCCCGCTCGCGGTCAGGGCGGTCGACCAGCTCAGCATCGCCACCTTCGCCGGCTCGCTGGTCGGAGTCGGAGTGCTGCTCGCGATCCCGCTCTTCCTGCTCGGCATCGTCAGCCCCTACGCCGTCCGGCTGACCGTCGAAGCCGTCGAGGATGCCGGCCACGCAGCCGGGCGCCTCTACGCGATCTCGACGGTCGGCTCCCTGGTCGGCACCTTCGCCGCCTCGCTGCTGCTCATCCCGGTCGTCGGGACGCGACGTACGTTCCTGATCTTCGCTCTTCTGATGGCGGTCTGCGCGATCCCGCACCTGGTCAAGCGCCGGCTGCCGGCCGCGGTCGTGCCGGCGGTGATCCTCGCTCTGATCGCGCTGCCGACCGGGTCGATCAAGACGCTGACCAGCAACGGCGGCGAGGTCATCTGGGAGAAGGAGACGGAGTACCAGTACGCCCGCGTGGTCGAGTACGACGACGGCAGCCGCTACCTCGAGCTCAACGAGGGCCACGCCGTGCACTCGGTCTACAACAAGGGTGAGTGGCTCACCGGCGCCTACTGGGACGAGATGCTCTCGCTGTCGTACGCCGGCGCGGAGGCCCCGAAATCGGTGGCGATCCTGGGCTCGGCCGCCGGGACGACCGCGCGCCAGTTCGGTCACTTCGCCCCCGAGACCCGGGTGGACGCCGTCGAGATCGACGAGGACGTCACCGAGGTCGGCCAGAAACTGTTCGACCTGAAGGACCAGCCGAACCTCCACCTCCACACCGCCGACGCCCGCCCGTGGCTGCAGAAGCAGACCCGGAAGTACGACGCGATCATGGTCGACGCCTACCATCAGCCCTACATCCCGTTCTACCTGACCACGAAGGAGTTCTTCGCGCTGGCGAAGTCCCACCTGAACCCGGGCGGGGTGCTCGTCGTTAACTCAGCCCACCCGGAGGGCTCCACAGCGCTGGAGAAGGTCCTCACCGCAACCCTGCGGACCTCGTTCGGCGAGGCCGTGTGGCGGTCGGACTCCGGCCCGACCAACACCCACCTGATCGCGACCGTCGACCCGGATGCGGATCCCGAGGCCAACCTCATCGCCACCGCGAAGTCGCAGCCCGCCGACCTCGCCGGCACCCTCACCGACTCCGCCGCCCGGCTCGAGCCGGGCATCCGGGGCGGGACGGTCTACACCGATGACGTCGCGCCGGTCGAGTGGCTCACGGACCTCAGCCTGCTCGAGGTTGCCTGACCCGCTCGGGCGCTTCACCTCACCGATCGGCGTCTTGCGCAGGCATCCCACGCAGACTTGGTCGGGCGCGACCTTGCTGAGCCGGCGCGGCGGCAGCACGTGCCACGTCCCCAGCCGGCGGCCACACTGGGTCTGCACGTACCCATGGCTCCTCTTGACCGAGCGAAGGTGCCAGAAGCTGCCCCGGTCGGTCCGGTAGACCAGCGGGTCTTTGGCCAGGACCGGCGGCCTCTCGCTGGACCCCATGCTGAGTCTGTCGTCTACGAACACGAATTCCCCCAAGGAATGTCGATGGCTCTCGTCGTTGAGTGTCTCGAGACGCCGGGGTCACAGCCGGGCCGAACGCCCAACGTCCCGAGACACGTTCGACCATAAGTCCACTCATTGCAACGGGTCAAGGCGGAAAGGGTGGGGCTATGCGGCTATTCGGGATCTGTACGCCTCAGTAACGTGTTCTCCCATGAGCAATCCCCGTCCGCGCGGCCTGCCGAAATACCTCCACGTGGCCGACTATCTGCGGGCCCAGATCGACGACGGCACCTATCTGCCCGGCGAGCGTCTACCGACCGAGCCCGAGCTGATGGACACCTTCCCCTACGACCGCGCCACGATCCGGCGAGGCTTGGCGGTGCTGCGCAACGAAGGCCTGATCACCAGCGAGCAGGGCCGTGGTGTGTTCGTACGCGACGCCACCAAGACCCGCTACGACCTGATGAGCATGCTGATCACGGACCCCAGCCACCCGGCGAAGCCGGACGCGGCCTACCACCAGCCGCCGCGCGGCCCGGACGACGGCATCTCGGTCGAACACTCGTATGAGGTCATCGCGGCCGGCGAGAAGCTCGGGGAGGCCTTCGACCTCGACCCGCGCAGCGAGCTGCTCAGCACCACCTACACCTTCTTCATCAGCGGTGACACGGCTGAATACCGCACCACGGCCTACATCCCCTATCCGCTGGTCATCGACACCCCGCTGGCCACCCCGTCCGACGACTGGCCGCAGCCGCCGATCAAGGATCTGCTGGCCACGGTCGGCGTGAAGGTCACCACGGTCGCGATGGACATCGAGTCGCGGATGCCGACGCCGCAGGAGAGCTACGACCTGCAGATCCCCGACGGCACCCCGGTCCTCTCGGACCGGCGCCGGTTCCTCGCCGACGACCGGGTCGTCTGCGTCACCGACTCTGTCGGGGTTGCCGACCGGATCGTCTACGGGCTCGACCTGAAGCTGCAGTGAGCCGGCCCGGCCTCAGGCCAGGTCGTGGACGAACTCGGAGAGCTGAGTGAGGTTGCGGCACTCCCGCATCTCGATGATCGAGCCGTAGCGCGTCGCCTCGGAGTCGCCGGTGTCCCACTGCGTACGGACCTCGGGGTTGAGCCAGTGGGCGTGCCTGCACGCGTCGGCCATCGCGCGCAGCGAGTCGACAGCGAGGTCGGAGTAGTTGGACCGGGCGTCGCCGAGGATCAGCAGCGACGACTTCGGGCCGAGGGCGTCGGCGTGGCGCTCCTGGAAGAGCGAGAAGGCGCGGCCGTAGTTGGTGCGCCCCATCCGGGCCGCGTGCTCGGTCGCCTTCGTCAGCTCGGTCATCGTGTCGACCAGGTCGGCGCCGGGCTTGAAGTAGGACGTGACCTCGTGGATCTCGTCGACGAACGTGAACGCGCGCACCTTGCCGAACTGCTCGCGCAGGGCGAAGACGAGCATCAGCGTGAACGTCGCGAAGTTGGACACCGAGCCAGACACGTCACACAGGATCACCAGCTCGGTGCGGTGCGGCCGCTTCGGCCTGAAGCGCAGGTCGACGGGGACGCCGCCGGTGGACATCGAGGACCGGAGCGTACGCCGCAGGTCCACCGCTCCTCGCCGGCGCGCGTGATGCTCCTGGGTGAGCCGGGTCGCCAGCCGGCGCGCCAGCGGGTAGATCTCGCGCCGGAGCGCCTCCAGGTCGGCCCGCCGTGCGTGCAGGAAGTCGAGCTTCTCGATGGTGGGGCGTACGGCGATCTTGGCGATCTGCTCGGGGCCCTTCTCCTCCGCGATCCGGCGGCGGGCGTCGGCCTCCACGAGGCCCGAGAAGCGGTCCACCCGGCGGGTGCCGACCCGGGCCGCCTCCTCGTCGGTCCAGCCGCCCTGCTGGAGCCCCTCGATCAGCCGCGAGGTGAGCTCGTCGGTCGAGAGCCGGCGCAGCGCGGTGTAGGACGACCACGAACTCAGCCCGGGCCCGCGGCCGGGCATCGCGCCGAAGCGCGCCACCGCCTCGGCGGCCAGCTGGCGGAGCATCTCGACGTCGTCGGCCTCCAGGGCCTCGCTCAGTCGCGAGGTGAACTCGGAGAGCGCCTCGGGCCCGTCCTTCGCCACTCCCGCGGCCTCGGCCTCAGCATCCATCCCCGAGCCGACCATCCGCGGGAAGTAGAGCTCGAACAGCCCGTCGAAGGTGGCCCGCTGGTTGGCGCGCTTGACCAGGGTCGCGGCGTACGCCTCCTTGACCTGGGTCCGGTCGTTCCAGCCGATCAGGCCCAGGGCGGTGACCGCGTCGAGGCCCTCGGAGAGCGACACCGGCAGCCCAGCTCCTCGAAGTGCTTCGAGGAACTCGATGTGCCGGTCGAGGAGCGTCACCTCTTCAACCGCAGCTCTCGGACCGCACGGTCGACGTCGGAGGAGTGCTTGAGGACGACGCCGAGGGTGTCGGCGACGGCCTTGTCGGAGAGGTCGGTGATCTCCAGCGCGATCAGGGTGCGCGCCCAGTCGACCGACTCGGCGATCGAGGGCGACTTCTTGAGCTCGAGCTCGCGCAGCCGGCCGACGACGGAGACGAGCTGACGCGCCACCTTGTCGTCGAGCCCGGGCACCTGGGAGAGCACGATCTCGCGCTCCCGGTCGGCCTCGGGGTAGTCGAGGTGGAGGTAGAGGCAGCGTCGCTTGAGCGCCTCGGAGAGCTCGCGGGTGGCGTTGGAGGTGAGTACGACCAGCGGGCGCCGGGTCGAGGTCATCGTGCCGAGCTCGGGGATGGTCACCTGGAAGTCGGAGAGCACCTCGAGCAGCAGCCCCTCGACCTCGACGTCGGTCTTGTCGACCTCGTCGATGAGCAGCACCGTCGGCTCCTCACGGCGGATCGCGGTCAGCAGCGGCCTGGTCAGCAGGAACTCTTCGGAGAAGATGTCGTCGTGGGTCTCCTCCCACGCCTGACCGTCGTTGGCGGCCTGGATGCGGAGCAGCTGCTTCTTGTAGTTCCACTCGTACAACGCCCGGGCCTCGTCCAAGCCCTCGTAGCACTGCAGCCTGACCAGCTCGGCCCCGGTCGCGCGGGTGATCGCCTTGGCCAGCTCGGTCTTGCCCACACCTGCCGGTCCTTCGACGAGCACCGGCTTCTCCAGCGCCCCCGCGAGGTAGGTCGTCAGCGCGGTCGAGTCGTCCGCGAGGTAGCCGACGTCTCCCATACGGGTGACGGCCTCGGCGGGCGAGGAGAACCAGGAAGACGTACGCGAAGGCATGACGCGACACTAGCGACTCTGCCCCTGGTCTGCTCCCGGTGTCCGGATGGGACGTTCGTCATAGTGACCATCGGACCCGTTACCGTCGGGCCCATCCGTCGTTGTGGTAGGCGTGCACTCGGACACCCCGCGACATCTGACGCTGGTCGTCGTCGCCATGAAGGTATGCGCGCTGACCGCGCTGGCAGCCTTCTGTCTGGTTGCCATCACCACGCCGTCCGAGCCCCGGTCGCTGGCGAAGCGGGAGCAGCCCGAGCTCGCCGCGATGCTCGAGCAGCACCACTGCGTGGCTCCTCCGACGATCGCGCCCTGGCGCCGGGAGAGCGCCATCATCCGCACGCCGCTCGGCGAGCTGAAGCATGTCCCTCTCGACGTCGGTCAGTTGATCGAGGAGGGCAAGGCCCGCGGCGAGCTGATCGCCTTCTGCGCCGACCCCGCCCCCTAGGACGGAGCCGACCGAAGAACGTCAGCTGGCTTCGGCGAGTGTGCTCGCGAAGAGTCCAAGCACGCGGTCGAGCGCGGCGCGGTCACCTTCGACCTTGAGCCCGGCCTCGGCGATCGCGGCGTCCACGGGGAAGCCCATGAACACGACGCCGGTCCAGGCCGTCGAGTCGCCCGCGATGGTGACGTCGGCGTCCTCGAGCGTGCCCTCGGCGAGGTCGAACTGGTTGCCCTTCCAGACGAGCCGGAACTGCTGCGGGTCGGCGTCCGGGCGGCGGGCGTCGGTCAGCTCCCAGGCGACGCTGATCGGCTCGGGGGTCGTCGCGCTGCCGGCGGGCACCATCGTGCGCATCGCCACCATCACGCCGCTGGGCGTCATCCCGGCCGACATGATCGGGAAGCGGGTCGAGCCGTGGGCCCAGCGGCCGAGCGCTCCGAGGATCGTCTCGAGCTCGCGGCCCCACGGGGTGAGGGCGTAAGCCGTCGTCTTGGTGATGTAGCCGAGCTCGGTCTCGACCACGACGCCGGCGTGCTCGAGGAACAGCAGCCGGTCCTTGAGCTCGTCGGTGCTGACCCCGATCACGGAGGACTCCAGGTCCCGTGCCGTACGCGGCCCGAACATCAGCTCGCGCACCACGATCAGGCTCCACCGGTCGCCGATCAGGTCCAGTGCATGCGCGGCCGCGCACGCGTCTCCCAGGTCCCCGTAAGTCAGGTTCAGGGTCACGTCGATCCTCTCCGAGTCATTCGATCGCATCGAGCGTAGTGAGCCCGAACTACGGGTCGTCAGAGCCAGAAGTCCCGGCGTGCCTGCTGAAAATGCTGTGTCTCCTCGAATGCGGCGTTAGGCGATGGCGGAGTACGCAGCAGCCACCCGCTCCACGGCCCGCTGGTCTCCCGCGACGGCCATCGAGCCGATCGGGCTCCCGGCGAAGACGACGTCGGCCCATGCCGACGAGTCGCCGGAGACGGTCGTCGCGGCCTCGTCGTCCGCACCCTCGGTCAGCTCGAAACGGTCCTCGTCCCACTGCAGTCGGTAGCGGCGTACGCCTGCGGCGGGACGCCGCTCGTCGTGCAGCTCCATCGCGAGCCGGACCGGGCCGTCGCCCCACTCGGCCATCGTGGCGTAGGGGGCCATGGTGCGCATCGCCACGACCACCCCGTCGGGGGTCATGCTCCCGTCCACCGGGAAGCCGGGTGAGTGCTGCGCCCAATGACCCAGCGACCGCATCACGTCCTCCAGCCCCTGCCCCCACTCGGTGAGCCGGTAGACGCGGGTCCGTCCGAGGTCGTCGAGCTGCGCCTGCTCGACGACGCCGCTGTCTCGCAGCGCCTTCAGTCTGGAGGTGAGCACGGCGGGCGTGACCCCTACGACTGCCGAGGCCAGGTCGGCGAACCGGCGCGGTCCGAGCAACAGCTCGCGGGCGATCACCATGCTCCACCGGTCCCCGATGACATCCATGGCGTGCGCGGTCGCGCAGGCATCACCCAGGTCGGCGTACGTCTGCTTCTTCGGCATCTATCCTCCAAACTCTCTTCACAAGAGTATCAACTATGTTTAACGTAGTCAGTATGACCACGATCTCACTACCTCCCGTCGTCGACCGGACGACCTATCTGCACGAGCGCGATGCGCTCCTCAACCGCGAGAAGGAGCACACCCGAGCGGGTGACGCCCTCGCCGCGGCGCGCCGACGGCTCCCGATGACCGAGGTCGACGCGGCCGCATCCCTCGTCGGCGCCGCCGGACGGGTCAGCCTGCTCGACGCCTTCGAGGGGCGTACGCAGCTCTTCGCGAGCTACCACATGTGGCACACCGGCCATGCCGCCGCCGACCAGTGCGAGGGGTGCACGTTCTTCAGCGGCGGCGTCACCGAGCTCGGTTACCTGCACGCGCGCGGGGTGACGTACGCCGTCTTCTGCCAGGGGCCCTACCCGGAGAGCTCCCGCTACCGGGACTTCATGGGGTGGGAGATGCCGTGGTACTCCGTGCCCGAGGAGTCGTGGGACGTCCTCGACGCCCGCGGGTTCTTCGGCGGCAAGGTCTGCTACCTGCGCGACGGCGACCGGGTCTTCGAGACGTACCGCACGACCGGTCGCGGTGTGGAGCCGATGTCGGCGTCGTACGGGATCCTGGACATGACCGTCTACGGACGGCAGGAGACCTGGGAGGACTCACCGGAGGGCTGGCCACGGCGCACGGGCACCGACGGCAGCCAGTTCCGCAGCGAGGAGGCGGCCACGACCAACCACCGCGCCGGCGTGAGCGGTCGGCCGACGGCTCAGTGGTCGCGGCTTGCAGCCGGACGCGACGACGATCTCGGATCGGACACCGCCCCTGCCGCCGACCATCACTGTCACTGAGGAGATCCGGATGCGTACGACGATCGCACTGCCCACCCGGGACCGCGCCCGGTCCCATGTCTTCCTGCGTGACGGCCTCGGCCTCGAGACTCCCGGCGAGCTCGCCGACGACGGGGTCCCCGAACCGCTGCGGGCGACTCTGTCGGACTCCTGCGAGGTGATGATGATCCCCACCGGCGGGTTCAAGTGGGTCACCGGCCAGCTCGACGACGAGCCGATGGACGCGGCGGCCATGCCCCCGGAGGGCCCGAAGCAGTGCCTGGTCACCATCGAGCTCGGCTCGCGCGACGATGTCGAGGCGCGCTATGCGGCGGCCACGGCTCTTGGCCGCGGCGTGATCGAGCCGGAGTCGGCGCCGTGGGGTGAGTACCGTGCGATCGTCGCGGACCCCGACGGACACCTGTGGCAACTGACGTCGCGCTGAGGTCTGGTCTTGCCGCCCCTAGAATCTCCCTATGGCCGGAGACGACACACGGATGCTGCTGCTGGGAGCAGTGGCGCTGTTCGAGCCCGTCAACGGCTACCAGATCCGGCGCGAGCTGATGTCGTGGCAGGTCGACCAGTGGGCCAACATCAACCCGGGCTCGATCTATCACGCACTGACCTCGCTGACCGAGAAGGGCCATCTGACCAGGCACGACCTGGTCGACAACGGGCGGACGGTCGCGGTCTACGAGATCAGCGCCAGCGGCCGCGCAGAGCTGGAGCGCCTGGTCACCCGCTCGCTGCAGGCCGTCGACGTCTACAACGGCGTCTCCTTCTACGCCGCGTTCTCGCTGGCGCCTCTGCTGGAGCGTCCCGCCGTCATCCAGCAGCTGAGTGTCCGCCTGCAGGCCCTGGAGCGCACCGACAAGGAGCTCGACGCCGCGATCCGGGCCAACACCCACGTGGCGCCGCCCCACACCGGTGCCGCACTGCGCCTCCAGCTCGACAAGCTCCGCTCGGAGCGGGCGTGGCTGGTGGAGGTCCTGGACGACGTACGCAGCGGCAAGTTCGCCTTCGCCGGCGACGCTCCCGGCTGGACGCCGGCCGAGGACGACCCGGGATGGCAGATGGACGCCGACCGGAAGCGCTACCGGGAGATGCTGCGCGGCTGAGCCGGCGCGGGTGTCGCCGAATTGGTTTGACATCTCGGGATCAAAATTGAACACTCACGGCATTCAAGTTTGAACACCCAGGTAAAATCGGGTGATTGTTGTCGATGGTCCGTGCTTGTCTGGGACTTGCACGCACAAGGGAGTGACACATGATTCACGCACGCGGCCTGAGGCACACCTTCGCCTCCGGCCATGGCAAGCAGAAGAAAGAAGTCGTCGCGGTCGACGGAGTCGACCTCGACGTCGAAGAGGGCGAGGTGGTCGGCTTCCTGGGCCCGAACGGCGCCGGCAAGACCACCACCCTGCGCATCCTCACCACCCTCCTCAAGCCCACGGCAGGCACCGCCACGGTGGCGGGCTTCGACGTGGCCAAGCAGTCCGTCGAGGTCCGGCGGAGCATCGGCTACTGCTCCCAGGTCGGATCGACCTTCTCGGGCGCTTACGCGGGCGACGAGGTCGTCGACCACGGCATGCTCTACGGGATGTCCAAGAAGGACGCCGTCGCCCACGGGCAGGCGCTCTTCGAGAGGCTTCAGCTCGACGGGCTCTGGCGCCGCAAGCCTCGCAACATGTCCGGCGGGCAGAAGCGCCGCCTCGACATCGCGATGGCGCTGATCCACGCCCCCAAGCTGGTCTTCCTCGACGAGCCCACCACCGGCCTCGACCCGCAGGCGCGGGCCAACCTGTGGGACCACATCGCCTCGCTGCGTACGGACCACGGGGCCACGGTCTTCCTGACCACCCACTACCTCGACGAGGCCGACACCCTCGCCGACCGGGTGATGGTCATCGACCAGGGACGCATCGTCGCGAACGACACCCCGGAGAACCTCAAGGCCGCCGTCTCCGGCGACCTGGTCTCGCTCGAGGTCGCCACCGACGAGCAGGTCGCGATCGCGCGCGACAAGCTCGGCTCGATCTCGGAGACCATCGAGGTCGACGAGCGACTGGTCAGCGGCCGGGTTCCGCGGGCCGGAAAGGCAGTCCCCGGGCTGCTGCGCGACCTGGAGTCCAACGGCGTCTCGCTGGAGTCGATCGAGGTCGCCCGACCCACCCTGGACGACGTCTTCCTGACGCTGACCGGACGATCGCTGCGCGATGCCGACTCAGGCACACCCGAGGCCGAAGCGGCCGCCGAGCAGACTCAGGAGGCCAAGTGATGACCGAGTTCCAGCAGCCCGTTCTCAAGTCCGGCTTCTTCCGGGAGTCGATGGTCGTCTTCAACCGACAGCTGCGGATGAACCTCCGCAACCCGGCCTGGGTGCTGATCGGCGTGATGCAGCCGATCCTCTACCTGGTTCTCTTCGGCCCGCTGCTCGAGCCGCTGATCGAGGAGCTCGGTGGCAACGCGTACAACTGGTTCGTCCCGGGCATGCTCGTCCAGCTCGGCATCTTCGGGGCGATGTTCGCCGGCTTCTCGCTGATCGGGGAGTGGCGTGAGGGCGTCATCGAGGCGGAGCGGGTCACCCCGGCGTCGCGTGGCGCGCTGCTCTTCGGGCGTCTCTACCGCGACCTGCTGCAGATCCTGGTGCAGGCGATCATCCTGGTCGCCCTCGGCCTGGTGATGGGCATGGACTTCAAGCCGGTGGGGATCCTCGTCGGGATCGCGATCACCGTGATGATCGGTGGCGCCGGAGCCGCGGCCTCCAACGCGTTCGCGCTGCTCGTCAAGAGCGAGGACGTGATGGCGCCGGTGACCAACATGCTGCTGATGCCGATCCTGCTGCTGTCGGGCATCTTCCTGCCGATGAGCTTCGGTGCCGCGTGGCTCGAGACGCTGGCCGACGTCATCCCGACCAAGCACATCGTTGACGCGGTGCGAGCCTCGTTCTTCGGTGACCTCGGGGTTGCCGACATCGGCTGGGGCGTCGGCTGGACCCTGGGCCTGTTCGCGCTCGCGGTCTGGTGGGGCATCTCCACCTTCCGCAAGGAGAACGCCTGACTTCTCGGGTGTTTCCTGCACTTCTCGGGTGTTGCATTGCCTGAGAAGTGCAGGAATACCCGGTTAACCGGGTATTCCAACACCCCTGCCGATCTAGCGGAAACACCAGCGTCCTCTCAGCGGTGACTCAGCGAGGGGTGGCAAGGTAGGAGTGTGAACAGCCCTGCCACCCCGAGCGACAGCCCCGGCGACAAGCCGCACGTGCTGGTCGTCGACGACGACAAGGCCGTGCGTGAGTCGCTGCGCCGGTCGTTGGAGTTCAACGGCTACGTGGTCGCCCTGGCCGGCGACGGCGCCGAGGCGCTTGCCGGCATCGCCAACCACGATCCCGACGTGGTCGTGATGGACGTGATGATGCCCCGCCTCGACGGCATCGAGGCCACCAAGGCGCTGCGGGCAGCCGGCAACGACGTACCGATCCTGGTGCTGACCGCCCGCGACGCCGTCGGCGACCGGGTCGACGGCCTGGACGCCGGGGCCGACGACTACCTCACCAAGCCGTTCGCGCTCGAGGAGCTCCTTGCCCGGCTGCGCGCGCTGCTGCGCCGGGCCGCCCCGATCGGCGAGGACGACGAGGAGACGCTGCACTTCGCCGACCTGTCCATGAACACCACCACCCGCGAGGTGACCCGGGGCGAGCGAGCCATCGAGCTCACCCGCACCGAATTCACGCTCCTGGAGATGTTCCTGCGCCGGCCCCGCCGCGTACTCGATCGGTCCTTCATCCTCGAAGAGGTGTGGGGCTACGACTTCCCGACCACGGCCAACTCGCTGGAGGTCTACGTCGGCTATCTGCGCCGCAAGACCGAGGCCGAGGGCGAGGCCCGGCTGATCCACACCGTACGCGGCATCGGCTACGTCCTGAAGGAGTCGTGAGCAGCGCCGTGACCACGCCGGCAGCCAGCTCGCGCTACCGCGGCTCTCTGGCGGGCCGGGTCACCCTGCTGACGACCCTCGCGGTCGCCGGCTCGATCGCGCTGATCGCGATCGGGCTCTACTTCGTCGTACGCATCCAGCTGCAGGCCAACATGGACGAGTCGCTGCTCAAGCGGGCCAGTGTCGCTGCCGCGAACACCGCGTCCATCCAGGACACCCGGACCGGTGAGGCCTTCCCGACCTGGGTGCTCAACGCCGGCGACATCCAGATCGCCGAGGTCGTCGACTCCCACAATTACTGGTCGCCGACGCTCGGCACGTTCCCGCGTCCCGGCGCGCCGGAGGAGGCGGTGGCCAAGCGCGAGGCCAAGCAGTCGGTCCGTACGGTCTCCACCAAGGTGGGCGTGTTCCGGGTCGTGAGCGTGCCGATCCCGGAGAGTGACTCCGCCCTGATGCTGGCGCAGTCGCTGGAGCCGCAGCAGGCGATGTACAAGCGGCTCGGGCTTGTCGTGCTCTTCTTCGGCGCGGCCGGTGTCGTCGCCGCGGCGTTCGCCGGCTGGGTCGTGGCAGCGGGCGGGCTGCGGCCGGTGAGGCGGCTGACCGCTTCGGTCGACCGAATCGCGACCACCGAGGACCTCACCCCACTCCCGGTCGAGGGCGACGACGAGATCGCCCGGCTGGCCACGTCGTTCAACCGGATGCTGTCCGCCGTCTCCGCCTCCCGGGACCGGCAGCGGCAGCTGGTGGCCGACGCCTCGCACGAGCTGCGTACGCCGCTGACCTCGCTCCGCACCAACGTCGAGCTCCTCACCCAGGCCGATGCCTCGATCTCGGGCGAGCAGCGGGCCGAGCTGCTCGGCGACATCCGCGCCCAGATCGAGGAGCTCACCAACCTGATCGGCGACCTGGTCGAGCTGGCCCGCGACGCGCCGGCCGAGCCCACGCTGGAGACGGTCGACCTCTCCGAGGTCGTGGACCGGGCGCTCTCGCGTGTCCGTCTGCGCGCACCGTCGGTGACCTTCTCCGAGGAGATGGCGCCGTGGTGGGTCATGGGCGACACCAGCTCGCTGGAGCGGGCGGTCACCAACCTCCTCGACAACGCCGCCAAGTGGTCGCCGGAGTCGGGCACGGTGCACGTCTCGCTCCGCGATGGCGTGCTCAACGTCGACGACGAGGGGCCGGGCATCGCCGAGGACGACATCCCCTACGTCTTCGACCGGTTCTACCGCTCCACCGAGGCCCGCTCGATGCCTGGGTCGGGGCTCGGCCTCGCTATCGTCCGGCAGGTCGCCGAGCGTACCGGCGGGTCGGTCTCCGCGGCCCGCTCCCCGCACGGTGGTGCGCGGATGACCATGCGCCTGCCCGGCTCCGCCTCTCCCAAGCCGACAGAACCGCCCACGGCGGTGCTGAACAACTAAGGGTTGAACCTTTGAGATACGCCGTTCTGGCGCCCAGTCTGGTGGCGCTGCTCTCCCTCGCCGCCTGCGGAGCCGAGGAGCCCGCCGATCCGTCAGCGTCCGCCTCCGCATCATCCCCGGAGCATGCCTCCAAGGAGACGTTCAACCCGTGCGACGGGCTCGACATCGCCCCCGTGGAGCAGGCACTCGGCGCCCAACTCCGGGTCGAAACGGGCACCTCGGCGGCACCTCGCTGCGCTTTGCTCCCCGAAAAGTCGGGCGGGACTGCGTACGAACTGAACTACCTGCCCTTCAAGGGCACCCTCGCGGAAGCGTGGAAGACCATGGACGTGAAGTCCGGGGACGTCAGCGAGCCCGACATCAAGGGCGCCGATGACGCCCGGATGGTCAAGCAGCAGGGCGTCAACTCGTACGCCGTCACCGGCTTCGTCCAGAACGGCACCCTGATCCAGAGCTTCAACTCCGTCGACCTGGAGCCCTACGACGGCGACGCCATCGACCGCGCCGCCCAGGCCCTCCTCGAGCAGCTGAGCGCCAACGCCCCGTAGCCGGCTAGTGCTTCTTCGTCTCGCGCCAGGAGCGCTCGAAGGGGAGGCGCCAGGCGTGAGGGGCGATCAGCTGGTGGATCGAGTTGGGTCCCCAGGAGCCGGGAGCGTAGAGGCGCACGGGCGGAGGGTTTTCGAGGAGCGGCTGGGAGATCTCCCAGAGCGTCTCGATGCCCTCGGCGGTGGTGAAAAGGGTGTGATCGCCACGCATGGCGTCGTGGATGAGGCGTTCGTACGCCTCGAGGACGCCGGTCGAGGAGGTCGTCTCCTGGGTGGCGAACTGCATGGAGAGCTTCTCCAGCTTCATGCCGGGCCCGGGGCGCTTGCCGTAGAACGACAGTGACATCTTCGACTGGTCGGCGAGGTCGAAGGTGAGGTGGTCGGGGCCCTGGGTGCCGGCGCCGGAGTTGGCCGGGAACATCGTCAGCGGCGGCTCCTTGAACGCGATCGAGATGATCCGCGCGCCCTCGGCCAGCTTCTTGCCGGTGCGCAGGAAGAACGGCACGCCTGCCCAGCGCCAGTTGTCGATGATCACCTTCATCGCGATGAAGGTCTCGGTGTCGGAGTCGTCGGCGACCTCGTTCTTGCCGCGATAGCCGGAGTATTGACCACGCACCACGTTGCGCGGGTCCAGCGGCTGGATCGACCGGAAGACCTTGTTCTTCTCCTCGCCGATCGGGTCGGGAGCAAGCGAGGTCGGTGGCTCCATCGCCATGAACGCCAGCACCTGCATCAGGTGGGTCACGACCATGTCGCGGTAGGCGCCGGTGCTCTCGTAGAACGCGGTCCGTCCCTCCAGGCCCAGCGTCTCGGGGATGTCGATCTGGACGTGGTCGATGAAGTTGCGGTTCCAGATCGGCTCGAAGAGTCCGTTGGCGAATCGGAAGGCCAGGATGTTCTGCGCGGCCTCCTTGCCGAGGAAGTGGTCGATCCGGAAGATCTGCTCCTCGGAGAAGACCTCGTGGATCTTCGCGTTGAGCTCCTTGGCCGACTCGAGGTCGGTGCCGAAGGGCTTCTCCATGATGATCCGGGCGCGCTCGACGAGGTCGGCCTCCTCGAGCTGGCGGATCACGTCCTGGGCGGCCTTGGGCGGGACGCTGAGGTAGTGGAGGCGGCGCACGTCGCTGCCGAGCCCCTGGAGCTTCTTCTCGGCGAGCTTCACCGCGTCGGCGAGCGCGTGTGGGCCCTCCTTGGTCGAGACGTAGGAGAGCATCCCCCCGAACGCCTCCCAGCGCTCGTCGGTGATGTCCCCCTTGCCGAACTCCTCGCAAGCCTCACGAGCGAACTCCATGAACTGCTCGTCGGACATATCCTCCAGTGACGTGCCGACGATCTGGGCGTCCGTCATCAGCCCGGCCTCGTTGAGTCTGAGCAGGCCAGGCAGGAGTTTGCGGCGCGCCAAATCACCGGTCGCACCGAAGAGCACGATCACATGTGGCAGGGCTTTGTCGTCGATGGTCGCCATGATGAGTCCACGGTAGTCCTCGTCTTATGAACGATCCAATAGACAACGGCCGCCGTCTCAACGTGTCGCCGTCTTTTCACCTGTTTGATCATCTGGCGAGGGAAGCGCGCACCCGATCGGCCTTCAGACGCGCCTCGGCAGCCTCCCCGGCGACGTCGGATCGGACCGTGATCCCGCCGCCGGTGCCGATCTGCCAGGTGTGGGTGTCGTGAGTCGTCAGGGTCCGGATGACGACGCCCAGATCGGCGGGTCCGTCGCCGGAGATCCAGCCGAAAGCACCGGCGTACGCCGCCCTCGGCCCGCCCAGGTCCCGCTCGGCGCGCTCGATGACCTCCATCGTGCGCAGCTTGGGCGCGCCAGTCATCGACCCGGCGGGGAAGAGCCTGCGCAGCGCCTCGATCGTGGTGATCTCGTCCCGGAGACGGCCTCTGACCGTGCTGACGAGCTGGTGCACGCTCGGGTAGGACTCGACCTTCATCAGGTCCGGCACCTCCACCGTCCCCGGCTCGCAGACCATCGCCAGATCGTTGCGGAGCAGGTCGGTGATCATCAGGTTCTCGCTGCGGAGCTTGGGATCGGTACGCAGCAACTCCGCGTTGGCCGCATCCTCCACGTCGTTCGCGCCCCTCGGGGTCGTGCCCTTGATCGGCCTAGTCTCGATCACGCGGTTGGCGTCGATCAGAGCGTACCGCTCGGGGCTCGAGCTCAGCAGCCATGCCGCGTGGCCGGCGACGTCGTGCTGGAGGAAGCCGGCGTACGGGGCGGGGTTGATGCTCCTGAGCCGCAGGTAGGTCTCCACCGGGTCGGCCTCGGCGTAGACCGTGGTCCGGTAGGTCAGATTCGCCTCGTAGGTGTCCCCTGCGTGCAGTGCTTCCTGGACCTGGTCGAAGGCGGCGCGGTACGCCGGCGGTGTGGGATACCCGGTCGACCGGGTATCCCTGGACTGGGTGGGCGCTGAAACGCCCTTCAAGTCCATGAAATCCCCGTCAGGTTCGTGTTCGATGACCGTCAGGTGAGACGGCCGCAGCCAGACCGCATCCGGAACATCATCCGAGGGGACAGCGGGGAGATCGGGTCGGCAGGCGTAGCCGAGGTAGCCGAACCACTGCTCCCCCGGGCCGACCTCACGCTCCAGGACCTGCCAGATGTCGTCGCCGACGACCTCGGCGCGGCCCCCGGCGTGGCGCAGGACCTCACGGCGCGCGGCCGAGTAGGTCAGCGAGACGTCGTCGTCCTCCAGCCAGCCGATGAGGGACCGGGTGCCCGACCACTCGCGCGCGCCGCCGCCGTCGAGCCAGACGCAGCGAGGATGGGCGGCGGCGACCTCGGCGAAGAGGTCCTCGACGCTCATCGTGGCTCCGGTCGACCCAGGCTCTGCTGGTTCAAGAAGTTCGCGACCATCGCCGCCCCGTGCTGGGAGAGCACCGACTCGGGGTGGAACTGCACGCCCTCCAGCGGCAGCAGCCGATGACGTATGCCCATCACGACCCCGTCCTCGGAACGGGCCGTCACCTCCAGGACATCGGGGACCGAGACGGCCGCCAGGGAGTGATAGCGGACCGCCTCGACCGGCGACGGGATGCCCGCGAAGACCCCCCGCCCGTCGTGCGTCACCTGGGCCACCTCACCGTGGGCAGGCTCGATCCGGTCGATGACGCCACCGTAGGCGGTCACCAGCCCTTGCATCCCCAGGCAGACGCCGAGGACGGGCCGCCCCGCGTCGAGGAGTACGTCCCGCCCGACCGCGAAGTCCGCCGGATCGGCCGGGTGGCCGGGTCCGGGCGACAGGACCACGTGGGTGTATCCAGAGAGGTCCCCGAGCTTCACCTCGTCGTGCTCGACGACGTCGGGAATCTCCCCGTTGACCTGCGCGATCATGTGGACGAGGCTCCACACGTAGGAGTCGTGGTGGTCGACCACGACGACGTCGCTCATTGGGCGAGCAGATCGCTGACGACGTCGTGGATGAGGTCGTAGCCGCGCTCGGTGAGGACCGACTCCGCGTGGAACTGGATGCCGGCGTAGTGGGGCCCGGAGAGGGCGTGGATGTCACCCGTCTCGGGGTCGGCATCCACCGACACCCCGGCGGGCAGCTCCGCGGAACCCACCCGTCCGACGAAGGTGTTGTAGAAGCCGACGCGCTCGCGGCGCGGCCGCCCACCGAACCCGAGACCGACGCGGGTCTGGGTGCCCTGGAAGACGATGTCCTTGTAGTGCAGCCCGATCCCGAGCTGGTGGCACAGCGCCTGGTGGCCGAGGCAGACGGCGAGGAACGGCTGACCATTCTCCAGCAAAGAAGCCACCGCAGCGCGCAGCTTGGCCATCTTCGGATCAGTTCCGTCACGCGGGTCGCCCGGTCCGGGCCCGACGATGACGAGATCAGCACCCTCGAAGGCGCCGTCCTCGTAGTCCTCGTGCCGGACGACCGACGAGGTCATGCCGAGCACCCGAAGGACGTGGCGCAGCATGCGTACGAAGTCGTCCTCGCCGTCCAGGATCACGGCGTGCTTCCCGGCGAGGTGGGCCGAGGGCTCCTCGTCGCCCTGGTCGGTGAGCCAGAACGACGACAGCCGGCGGTTGCGGGCGGCCAGGGTCAGCAGCAGGTCCTCGTCGTTGACCAGCTCGGAGACGTCCTGGGCGAGCGCGGGCGCGGCCGGCACCAGCCCGAAGGCCGACAGGATCCCGCCAGCCTTGGCGTGGGTCTCCGCCACCTCATATACAGGGTCGGAGTCGCGCACCAGCGTCGCCCCGGCACTCACCTTCAGCCGGCCGTCGACAGACACGTCGGCAGTGCGGATCACGATCGGCGAATCGACCGTCGGCGCACCGGACTCGTCACGGCCGAGCAGCGCGAGAGCGGCGCCGTAGTAGCCACGGCCCTCCGGCTCGTACTTCTTGATCAGCCGGCATGCGTTCTCCACCGGCGAGCCGGTGACGGTGGCGGCGTACATCGTGTCGCGCAGGATCTCGCGCGGGTCGCGGGCCGAGCGGCCGGCAAGGAGGTATTCGGTGTGGATCAGCCGCGACATCGGCTTCAGGAACGGCCCGAGCACCTGGCCGCCCTGGTCGCAGATGTCGCACATCATCTTGAGCTCCTCGTCGACCACCATGAAGAGCTCGTAGACCTCCTTCTGATCCTTCAGGAAGTCGGTCAGCTGCCCCTTGAGGTCGTGGGCGATCTTCTCCGGGCTGCCCTCGAGGTCGCGCGGCAGCCGGAACGTACCGGAGATCGGGTTCATCCGGACGTCGCCGCCGTGGACGCTCACGTGCCGCTCCGGCGAGGCGCCGATGAGGTAGCGGTCGCCGGTGAAGAAGCAGTAGGTCCAGTACGCCCCGCGCTCGCGCTCCAGAAGACGACGCAGCACGGTGAGCGCGCGGTCGTGGTTCCAGTCGTCGAGCTGGGCGCGGTAGTGGCGGCCGATCACGAAGTTGGCGCCCTCGCCCTGGCCGATCTCGTCCTCGATGACGGTCTTGACCAGGTCGGCGTAGGTGTCGTCGTCCACGTCGAAACCACCGCGGTCCACGAACTCCACGGGGACGTCGGGAAGGGCCTCGATCACCTCGGCGACGGAGAACTCCCACTCGCGCTCCACGTCGACGACCACCAGCGGGGTGCCGTCGTCGTGGGCCTCGAAGCCCCGCTCGCTCACCTGCCGGAACGGCACCGCGAGCAGCCGGTCGGCGACCTTCCCCGGCTCCGGGGTGCCCTCCTCGAGAGGTACGTCGAGCAGCGACTCGACCACGGACCGCGTGCCCGCCAGCATGCCGACCGTGTCCCGGTCACCCGCCCGCGAGGAGCGTCGGATGATCGCCCACGCCTCGTGCCCCGTGATCTCCTCGATCGCGGTCCGGGCGGGGCTGTTGTCCGCCGAAGCGGAGCCCGAGGCAATGTGGCTTGTCATGGGATGAGCCTAATCCGCGCGCTGACGCGTGACCCATTCGATTCGGATGGTGGGCCCGTGCAACCCCACGGTGCCCCGAATCCGTTGACAGTGCGTGAGACGTTCCCAAGACGCCGAATTCGAGGCCTTCGTACGCCGCCACCGAGCTCCGCTCGTCGGCACTGCCCGGCTGCTGACCGCCGGCGACGCCCACCTGGCCGAGGATCTGGTCCAGTCGACCCTGGTCAAGGTCTATCTGGCCTGGGGGCGAGCGTCCCAGCATCCCGCTGCGTACGCTCGTCGCACCCTGGTCAACTGCCTGACCGACCACACCAGGCGCCCGTTCTTCCGGCGCGAGCACGGCGCGGCCTCGCTGCCCGAGGCACCGGTCGAAGATCCGGCGATGGTCGATCCCGAGCTGGTCGCGGCGCTGGCCGAGCTCCCGCCCCGCCAGCGCGCGGCCGTCGTACTCCGCCATGTCCACGACCTCTCCGTCGAGGAGGTCGCCGACGCACTCAGCTGCTCGACCGGAACCGTGAAGTCCCAGACCGCACGCGGCCTGGACAAGCTCCGGGCGCTGCTCACCCCCACCCAACTGACAGGAGACTCCCGATGAACGACGTGATCGACCGCCTCGCCCGCCTGACCCCGTCCCCGGTGACCACCGAAGATCCCGCTGCCGACCTCCGCCGTGGTCACAAGGCGCTCTCCCGGCGCCGGATCAAGCGCGCCGCTCTCGGCGGCGCCGCGCTGACCCTCGCGGTCGGTGGCGCCTTCGGCGGGATCGCGCTGACCTCCGGCAACGAGGTCGCGCCGATTGCGCAGGCTGGCGACAACGTACGTCTGGTCGACTACGACGGCACCCAGATGCCCGGCTTCACCGTGGCGAAGGTGCCCGAGGGGTTCGTGCTGCAGGGATCCGACCAGTACGTCCTCGCCGTCGCCCGTCCCGACGACGACACCACGGTCAGCGACTTCCGGGACAAGATCGTGGTGACCCTGGAGACGACGGCATCGGGAACCCAGGACCCGGCCAACACCACCGTCGGCGGCAAACCCGCCACCCTCGTCACCACCCCCGACGGCGCGACGATGCTCAAGTACGCCTACCGCGACTTCACCGTCGTCATCCAGATGTGGAGCACCATCCACCTCACCGACGAGCAGCTCGTCGAGTTCGCCGAGGGCGTCGAGGTCACCGCCGACGCCAAGCCGTCCCACGGCTGACTCCCATCCCGCCGCCCACCCGCGCAGCTAGGCTGCGCGGGTGGGCGTCAACGATCTGAGCAACGACGAGTTCGAGCGGCTCTACGGGCACTGGGCGACGCGCAGCCCGGCCGACGTGGCCGCCCTCTTCGAGGGCTATCCCGGCACCTGGTGGGTCGCGGGTGGTTGGGCGATCGAGGCATTCACCGGCGTACGTCGTGAGCACGAGGACACCGACACCTGCGTGCTCCGCAGTGATCTCGCCGTGCTGCGCAAGCATCTGGCGGGGCGCTTCGACGTATGGGCCGCAGGCACCACGGCGCTGCGTCCGCTACTCCCGGACGACGATCCCGACGGCGCCGCAGACGATGTCCTCTGGGAGACCGAGGGCCAAGTCTGGACGCGGCGGAGCGCTCAGGATCCGTGGGAGTACGACCTGCTACTCAACCCCGGCACCGCCGATGAGTGGGTCTATCGGCGTGAGGAGTCGATCCGGATGCCGATGTCCGAGGCGGTCTGGGAGCGCGACGGGATTCGTTATCTCCAGCCCGAAATCCAGCTCCTCTACAAGGCCCCAGGGCTCCGCGCGAAGGACCAGTTCGACTTCGACAACACAATGCCGCTGCTCGACGACCGCCGGCGTCGCTGGCTGCGGCGCGCGCTCGAGCAGACCTTGCCCGACCACTCCTGGATCACAGCCCTCTAGTCATCCCCGCCATCGCCGAGTCGGCGCGTTCTAACGCGCCGACTCGGCGATGGGTCGTCAGGAGACGGTGGTCAGCAGCTGGGTCGCGCGGGTGAGGACGACGTAGAGCGTGGCGCGGCCGGTGGCCGACTCGCGCTCGATCTCGTCGGGGCGGACCACGACGATGCCGTCGAACTCGAGGCCCTTGGTGTCCAGGCCGGTGAGGACGACGATGCGGTCCTCGCCGGAGGGCACCGAGGTCGGGTCGGCGGCAGAGGCGGCAGCGCTGGGCGCGTCGGCCGCGAACTCCGACCAGGACGCGAGCCACGCGTTAACGTCGGAGCGGCGCGCGACCGGGACCACGATGCCGACGGTGCCGCTGACCTGCGACGCGATCTCGCCGACCGCCTCCCGGGTGGCCTTCTCCAGGTCGACCGAGTGCTCGATGACCCGCGGCTCGACGCCGGTGGAGCGGACTGCGGTGGGCAGGTCGGCGTTGAGCCCGACCCGCTCGGCGTAGGCCGCGGCGAAGTCGTAGATCTCGGCCGAGTTGCGGTAGTTCGTGGACAGGTGGAACGCGTGGACCGGCTTGCCCTCAAGCGCCTTGGCGCGGGCTGCGTCGGCCTCCTCCGCCACCGGCCACGAGGACTGGGCGGGGTCGCCGACGATGGTCCACGAGGCCGTACGTCCCCTGCGACCGACCATCCGCCACTGCATCGGGGTGAGGTCCTGGGCCTCGTCGATGAGGATGTGGGCGAACGGGTCGTCGTCGATCCGGTACGTCGGCGGGCGCCAGCCCCGGCCCGAGGAGAACTCGCGGTCGGAGGCGGTCATCAGCTCGGCGATGTCGATGCCGCTCTGGTCGGCGTCCCGCTCATCGGCGACCTGCTCGGGGATGTCGCCGATCGCGTAGCGGAGCTCGTCGAGCAGCGGAATGTCCTCGATGGCCAGGTCGGCGTCGGTCAGGCCGCGACCGGCCCACGACTTGAGGAGCAGCTGCTGCTCGTCGTACGTCAGGACTCCCTCGGAGACGCGAGCGAGGAACTCCGGCTCGCGGAGCCAGCCGAGCACCTCACGCGCCTCCAGTGCCGGCCACCAGGCGGCGGCGAACTCCAGGAAGGCGGGGTTGTCGAGCATCTCGTCGTTGAAGACCTCGCGACCTCGCTCGCGGCCGCGCTCGCCGCGTACCTGACGCCAGAGGATGTCGAGAAGCATCTGAGGTACGCGACGCAGCTGCTGGTTGCGCCGACCCTGGCTCATCAGCTGTCGCCGCAGCTCACCGAGGCGCTTGCCGTCCAGCCGCAGCGAGTCGTCGCGGTAGAAGACCTTGAACTCGCGCGGGGAGCCCGGCGCCTGCTGGCGCGAGGCACGGCGCAGCACCTCGGCCATCCGTACCGAGCCCTTCACGTCGGCGACGGCGGGGTCGTTGTGCCAGGTCGCGCGTACGCCGTCCACGACCTCACCCAGCGAGCGCAGCGCCACCGCGGTCTCACCGAGGCTCGGCAGGACGCGTTCGATGTAGCGCATGAAGACGCCCGACGGCCCGACGATGAGCACGCCACCGGACTCGTAGCGCCGACGCTCGGTATAGAGCAGGTAGGCGGCCCGGTGGAGAGCCACCACGGTCTTGCCCACGCCCGGACCACCGGAGATGGTCGTGACGCCCTTGCCGGGCGCGCGGATGGCCTTGTCCTGCTCGGCCTGGATGGTCGCGACGATGGAGTGCATCGTGCGGTCGCGGGCGCGGCTGAGCTGGGCGATCAGGGCGCCCTCGCCGACGATCGGCAGGTCGGCACCGGTGCGCTCCAGCGCCTCGGCGTCGAGCAGCTCGTCCTCGACACCGATGACGCTCTGCCCCTCGGACCGGAGCACCCGCCGCCGGATCACCGACCGCGGCTCGACCGCCGTGGCCTGGTAGAACACCGCGGCCGCCGGCGCTCGCCAGTCGATCAGCAGCGAGTCACGCTCGGCGTCGCGCAGACCGATGCGGCCGACGTAGCGCGGCTCGGTGTCGACCGACGGATCGAGGTCGAGGCGGCCGAAGACCAGCCCCTCGTGGGCAGCGTCGAGCTGCGCGATGCGTCGCGCAGCCTGGAAGGCGAACGCGTCGCGCTCCACCAGACCGCCCTCATGCCCCAGGGCCCCACGTTCGCGGCCCTCGTTGGCCAGCTCGTGCGCAGCGCGCGCCGACTCCCCCAGCTGGAGGTAGACACGATCTACGAACCCCTGCTCCTGAGCGATCTCGCGCTCAGCCAGCTTGTCGTTCAACTGGATGTTCCCCCGTCACAAAGATTCACACCCGCCGTGCGCCCCCCATGGCGCACGGCAAGGAGACAACTCTACCCCCGACGTGGTGCTACGGGGGCAGCGGTGCCGCCAGTCGACCACCGTGGCGAACCGGCTAGCCGCCGACCCAGCCCTCGACGTGGTCGATGACCGCCAGGTTGATCTCGATCGTGCCGTCGGCGGGGACGTACGGCGATCCGTCCTTGTGCAGCGCCCGCAACGTGATCTTGTGTTTCCCCGGTCCGCCGAGCACGACCGACTCAGCACCGTTGCCGTGGTAGTTCGCCCGCGGCTCGGTGCACCAGCCGGCGCTCTCCTGGTCCCATCCATCGGCCGACATGTAGACGTGCAGATCGCCCGGAATCTCGAAGTCGCAACCGAACTCCACCCGAAAGTTGTCGAGCGTGGTGGTGAACTCGATCGTGTGGCCGGCCGGGTCGAGCAGCTCACGTGCGTCCGCGCTCTCCCAACGAGCGACGACCTCGCTGCCGTCCGGCGTCGCCGTCGGAGGCGCAACGGACACCTCCGGCTCCGGCGACCATACGAAGCCTTCGTCATCGCCGCCAAAGGGGTTGATCACCCAGAGGACCCCGGCGACCACGACCAGGAAAACCGCGCCCGACAGGACCTTGACCATCTCTACTTCCTTCCAAGGAGGAAGCGGAGCCTAGCCTCGCGCACACTCTCGGGCGCCGGAATTTCCACAAGTCACAGTCGCCTCGCTTGCACTACTTCTTGCGGCTCAGGAAAGCCGTCATCGCCTCGCGGGCCTCGTCGGAGCCGAAGAGGCGGGCAGAGAGCGCGGCCATCTCCTCACCTCCGGCGTCGATGTGCTCGACCAGGCCGCGGACCATGAGGCGCTTGGTCTCGCGCAGGCCCTGGGGGGAGCCCTCGAGCAGGGAGGCGGTGATGGCGGCGACCTCGTCGTCGAGCGAGGCGGCGGGGACGGCGGCGGTCAGGATGCCGATGCGGGCCGCCTCGGCAGCGTCGAACTTGTCGCCGGTGAGGAAGTAGCGGGAGGCGGCGCGGGCGTCGATCCGGGGCAGGATCGAGAGGGAGATCGCGGCGGGGGCCAGGCCGAGCCGGACCTCGGTGAGCGCGAACGAGACGGTGTCGGCGGCGATCGCGATGTCGGCGGCGGCGACGAGCCCGAGACCACCGGCGCGTACGGGTCCCTGGACCTTCGCCACGACGGGCTTGGTCAGGGCGACGATGGTGCGCTGGAGACGTACGATCCCGCGGGTCCCTTCCTCCATCGGCACCGTCGCGGCCTCGGAAAGGTCGGCGCCGGAGCAGAAGACGGTGCCCGTGGCCTGGAGCACGACAGCCTTGACGGAGGTGTCCTTGTCGGCGGCGTGCAGCGCCTCGAACAGCTCGGTGACCAACTGGCGGGAGAGCGCGTTGCGGTTGGCCGGCGAGTCGAGGGTGATGGTGGCGACACCATCGGCGACGTCGAGGTGGACGAGTTCAGCAGTGGTTTCAGGCGACTCAGTCATGGGGCAGACCTTAGAGCGTGTTCGGGAATCCGGCGTCGAGTCGGGCGTTGTCCAGTGCGTGCGATCGCAAGGCGGAGGAGGGAGGCGGCCCGGTGTTGGCCGTCGACCGACGACAACGCCGCGAGCGCGCGTACTGGGCGGCGCCCGGCCGGCGCATCCGGGTTCCCGAATGCGCTCTCAGGGTGCTTGACTGGAGGGGTGGACGCGGTCCTCGATGCGTTTTCCGCCATCCCCCGGGAGGGCTTCCTTCCTCCCGAGGAGCGGGGCTTCGCGGGCTTCGACGAGCCGCTTCCCATCGGCCACGGGCAGACCAACTCGCAGCCGCGGACGGTGGCGGACATGCTCCATCTTCTCGAGGTCGCACCAGGTGACAAGGTGCTCGACGTCGGCTCCGGATCGGGCTGGACCACCGCGCTGCTCGCCCACCTGACCGGTCCTGAGGGCAGCGTCATCGGGGTCGAGCTGGAGCCCTCCCTGGTCAGGTTCGGCCGCCGGAACCTGGCCGTGACCGACCAGCCGTGGGCCCGCATCGAGAAGGCGAAGCCCGGGGTCCTCGGGTGGCCAGGGGAGGCTGCGTACGATCGCATCCTCGTCTCCGCCGAGGCCGAGGCCCTGCCGCGCGAGCTGATGGACCAGCTCGCCGCGCCCGGGCGGATGGTGGTCCCGGTCGCCGGCCTGATGATGCTGGTGGAGCGGAACGCGACGGGCCCGGCGCGACTCAGCAGGCACGGCTGGTATCGCTTCGTGCCGTTGCGGAGGAAGCTCTAAGAGCTCGTACGCCGCTTCGACTCGTCCTCGTCGGGACGCGGCACCGCGCGCAGTTGGCCGGGCGGCACCGGAGGCGGTGGCTTGGTCGGCGGCAGCGGCCGGCTGAACTCGTCGTGGCGACGGATCCGACTCGCGGTCTTGCGGAGCCAGGAGGGGTCCATGACGATCTCGTGGCTGTCGCCGTCCGGACCGTCGAAGGTGACCGCGACCGTCTCGAAGCCCTTGTGACGCTGCATCAGGGCATAGCTCGCGTAGGCGCGGCGGTCGGCCTCGGTCAGCTCGACGTCGTCGGTGAAGAGAGTCAGCAGCGCGCGCGGCCACAGGTGACGGGCGAAGACGACGTTGACCTCGATCGAGATCACCACCATCAGCGCCGCGATGTAGAGGAAGGCGACCAGACCGAGGACCAGCGCGAAGGTCTGGTTCATGCCGCGGGTGGCGGCGAGCACGTGCTGGACGAACTCCGCGCCGGAGTACTGCAGCACCTGCCACAGCATCGCGAACGTGAACGCGCCCGGGAGGGCGTGCCCGAGGGCGTGGTCGCGGGTGGTGGCCATCCGGAAGACGACGCAGAGCATGCCGGTGACGATCACGACGGTGCCGAGGATCACCAGCCAGTAGCCGACATCGACCGCCTTGAAACCGAGGAAATCGGTGCGGCTCAGCAGCAGGGACAGCGCGGTCACCGAGAGGATGGCCAGTCCGCCGGCGGCGAGCATGAGCAGCGCCCGCACTCGCAGGAGGATCGGGTTGGGGCGGCTGTTGCGCGGCACCGACCAGGCGGTGTTCACAGCGTTCTGCAGCGAGAGGCCCAGGCCGAGCGCACCGTAGAGGGCGGTGATACCACCGATGACGATCGCGCCGGTCGAGCCGGTGAGCTCCTTGCGGCCGAGCTGGTCACCGATGATCGGGAACTGCGCCAGGGCGGTGTCGAGCACCGCCTCCTGCAGGCTCGGGTTGCCCTCCAGCACGAAACCGAGGATCGAGGAGGCGAGCAGCAGGATCGGGAAGACAGCCACGAAGGCGTAGTAGGTGATGATGGCGGCGAGGTTGTTGCCCTGGTCCTCGTAGAACTTGTAGACGACAGCCAGCGGGAACGCGACCGGCGGGAACCGGCGCTGAGCCCGATCCATTGCCGTCGCCGCTCCAGCCATAAGGGTCAGGCTAACCCCTGTTTGACCCGATAGATTGAACGTCGGCCAGGTCAGCAGGCCAGCACACTCGAGGAGATGACCCACCAGATGTCGAACTTCGGCCCGCCGCCCGGGCCGCCGCCAGGCGCACCGCAGGACCCCACTCGTGGACCGGGCGAGCAGCCCCAGGCCCCGCCGTGGGCACAGCAGTCGTACGTCCCCACCGGCCCTCCGCTGGCGACCTGGGGTCGCCGGGCCGGCGGTGCGCTGATCGACGCCGCCCTGCTGATTCCGTTCTATCTGGTCGCCGGCGTGGGCGGCGGGTTGTCGCAGGAGTCCGGCTTCTTCGTCACCATCTTCGGCCTCCTGGTCACCCTGGTCGGCTGGTTCGGGTTCATCGGCTTCGCCGTCTGGAACCACGTCCTCAAGCAGGGCCGCACCGGCTACACCATCGGCAAGGGCGTCCTCGGGATCAAGCTGGTCCGCAAAGAGCCACAGGCGACGACCGGCGTCCCGATGGCGTTGGTGCGGCAACTGCTCCACGTCCTCGACGCGTTCTGCTTCATCGGTTATCTGTGGCCCCTGTGGGACGACAAGCGTCAGACCTTCGCCGACAAGATCGTCGGGACGCTGGTCGTGGTGGAACCGCGGTCTTAGCCACAGTTGGCTCAGGGCGTGTGCGCTGACATTTACGTTGAGTTGTGGCCATACTCGGGCCCATGTCTAACTACGGCCCGCCTCCTGGCGCCCCGCAGGACCCCTCCGGCCAGCCCCTGCCGCCGACTCCCCCGCCCGCGCCGGCCTACGGCCAGCCCAGCGCTCCGCCGCCGCCTCCCGCGCAGGGCTACGGCGCGCCTGCCGCTCCCGGCTACGGCGCCGCCCCGGCCGGCTACGGCTATGGCGCCCCGACCCCGCCGTACGCCTCCTGGGGCGCACGCGCGGGTGCCTTCATCATCGACGGACTCGTCGGCGCGGTGGCCATGATCCCGTTCTGGATCGGCTACGGCCTGCTCATCGGCGGAGCCGCCGCGGGTGGTGTCTCGGAGTATGACCCGAACACCGGCATGTACACGGACGCCGGCGAGCCCAACGGGGCGCTCATGGCCATCGGCGGGCTCCTCATGTTCATCGGCTTCCTCGTGTCCCTGGCCTACCTGTTCTGGAACTACGGCCTGAAGCAGGGCAAGACGGGCTACTCGATCGGCAAGGGCGTCCTCGGCATCAAGGTCGTCAAGGAGGCCGACGGTCAGGTCCTCGGCACCTGGTTCTCGATCGGGCGCTTCTTCGTCCACTACCTCGACCAGCTCGCCTGCTACATCGGCTACCTGTGGCCGCTGTGGGACGACAAGCGTCAGACCTTCGCCGACAAGATCCTCAGCACCATCGTGATCATCGAGCCGAAGAAGTAGAGACAGACGTACGCAACAGGGCCGGTCGCTCCCGCGACCGGCCCTGTACTCATTTCGCCGTGCTCAGTAGGACTTCGGGAGTCCCAGGGTGTGCATGGCGATGTAGTTGAGAATCATCTCGCGGCTGACCGGGGCGATCCGGCCCAGGCGGGCGGCGACGAGCTGGTTGGCCAGGCCGTACTCGACCGTCAGGCCGTTGCCACCGTGGGTGTGGACCGCGGCATCGGTGGCGTTGCAGGCGACCTCGCCGGCGGCGTACTTGGCCATGTTGGCGTACTCCCCGGCACCGGCGTCGTCGCCGGCGTCGTAGAGCGCGGCGGCCTTCTGCCACAGCAGGCGAGCCTGCTCCAGCTCGATCTTGACCTTCGCGAGCGGGTGGGCGATGCCCTGGTGGGAGCCGATCGGGGCGTCCTTCCAGACCGACCGGGACCCGGCGTACTCGACCGCCTTTGCGAGCGCGAAGCGTGCCATCCCACAGGAGAGGGCGGCGCCCATGATGCGCTCGGGGTTGAGGCCGGCGAAGAGCTGCCAGATGCCGCCGTCCTCGTCGCCGACGAGGGCGTCGGCGGGGAGACGTACGTCGTCGATGAAGAGGGTGAACTGCTTCTCCGGCGCCTCCCAGGCCATCGGGATGACCTGCTTGGTGAAGCCCTCCGAGTCGGTCGGGACCACGAAGAGCGCGGGCTTGAGCTTGCCCGTCTTGGCATCCTCTGTCCGCGCGACGATGAGGACCGAGTCGGCCTCGTCGACACCGGAGATGAAGGTCTTCTGGCCGTTGAGCACCCAGCTGTCGCCGTCGCGCTTGGCGGTGGTGGTGATCTTGTGGGAGTTGGAGCCGGCGTCGGCCTCGGTGATCCCGAAGGCCATCAGCAGGCTCCCGTCGGCGATCGCGGGCAGCCAGCGCTTCTTCTGCTCGTCGGTGCCGCAGCGGCCGATGATGCTGCCGCAGATCGCCGGGCTGACGACCATCATCAGCAGCGGAGCGCCGGCGGTCGCGGCCTCCTCGAGCACGGCGGCCAAGTCGCTCATGCCACCGCCACCACCGCCGTACTCCTCGGCGATGTTGACGCCGAGGAACCCGTTGCGGCCCATCTCGAGCCACATCTCGGTCATCTTGCCGCCCTCGCGGGCCTGCTTGGCGACGAAGTCGTGGCCGTACTTGCCGGCCAGCTTCGCCACCGCCTCCCGCAGCGCGGTCCGCTCCTCGGGCTCAGTGAATGCGGTGGTGGTGGTCATGCTGTCTCCTCTACGACGGCCAGCACCTCGCCGGCGGCGACCTGGGTTCCTGGTTTGACGTTGATCTGAGTGAGTACGCCGTCGGTGGGCGCGGTCACCGTGTGCTGCATCTTCATCGCCTCCAGGACCAGCAGCGGCTGGCCCTCCGTGACGCTGCTGCCGGACTCGGCGAGCACGCTGACGACCGACCCCGGCATCGGCGCCAGCAGGCTTCCGGGCTGGGTCTGGGTAGCGGGGTCGGTGAACCTCGGACGCTTCCGCAGCGCGGTGTGGCCGAACGATGAGTCGACGTCGATCCGGTCGCCGTCGACGGCGATCTCATACGTCGTGCGCAGGCCGTCCTTCTCGAGCACAACCCCGTATTCGTAGGGCCCCGTCTGACCTGCATCGATGACCTCGAAGCCGTCGATGCGGTAGCCGTCGCGGGTGCCGTACCACTCCATGACGAGACCGTCCTCGGAGTCATCTTCGAAGACCGTCCGCTGTGGCTGGCTGGTGACGTTGCGCCAGGCAACCGGGAGCCCCGGGCGACGGGTCCCTTCGGCCAGCGCGACCGCCGCCGCGACGGCGGCACCAGGGTCGTCGACCGTTGAAAGAAGATTCTCTTTCGCGAGCAGAGCGGTGGTGACCTCGCCGCTGCGGAACGCCTCGGACCCGAGGATCCCGATCAGCTGCTCCCGGTTGGTCACCAGGCCGTGGATCTTGGCCGTACGCAGCACCCCGATGAGCCGCCGGATCGCCGCGTCGCGCGTGGGCGCGTGCACGATCACCTTCGCCAGCATCGCGTCGTAGAAGGTGCTGACCTCCGAGCCAGACGTGTAGCCGGCGTCGACCCGGGCGTCGCCGGGAAACTCGAGCGTCGTCAACGTCCCCGACTGCGGCTGATAGTCCGCGGAAGGATCCTCTGCATACAGCCGCACCTCGACCGCATGCCCGCTGGTTGAGCCGCCGGAGCCGCTAGGCGAAGGCGTGTCGAAACCAACACCTTCCGCCACCGCGATCTGCAGCTCCACCAGATCCACCCCATGAACCAGCTCGGTCACCGGGTGCTCCACCTGAAGCCGCGTGTTCATCTCCAGGAACCAGAACCGCTCCGAGGCGGCGTCGTAGAGGAACTCGACGGTCCCGGCGCCGCGGTAGTCGATCGCCGCGGCAGCGTTCCTGGCGGCCTCGTGGAGCGCCGACCGGACCGCATCCGGAAGCAGCGGAGCCGGGGACTCCTCGACGACCTTCTGGTGCCGACGCTGCACCGAGCAGTCGCGCTCGCCGAAGACCGCGACGTTGCCGGCGCCGTCGCCGACGACCTGGACCTCGACGTGGCGGCCGGCCTCGACGTACGGCTCCACGAAGACGGTCCCGTCCCCGAAGGCGGACGCGGCCTCGGCCTCGGCCTTGGCGATCTCGGCGCCGAGAGCTGCGAGCGAGCGGACGATCCGCATGCCGCGCCCACCCCCGCCTGCGGAGGCTTTGACCAGCAGGGGCAGGTCGGACTCGACCGGTGAAGCCGGCGCCTCAAGTACCGGAACCCCGGCGGCGGCCATGATCTTCTTGGCCTCGATCTTGGAGCCCATCTGCTCGATCGACTCGGGCGCGGGTCCGATCCAGACCAGACCGGCCGCCTCGACGGCGCGGGCGAAGTCGGCGTTCTCCGACAGGAACCCGTAGCCCGGGTGGATTGCATCGGCGCCGGCCACCTTGGCCGCCTCGATGATGAGGTCGGCGCGGAGGTAGGTCTCGGCGGGAGCGTTGCCCGGGAGACGTACGGCATGATCCGCCTCCGCCACGAACGGCAGGTCCGCGTCGGCGTCGGAGTGCACCGCGACGGTCTCGATGCCGAGCTTCCGGGCGGTGCGGAAGACGCGAGAGGCGATCTCGGCGCGGTTGGCGACGAGGATTCGACTGATGGTCATGGCACTCACATCCTGAAGACGCCGAAGTTCATGGCGCCTTCGATCGGTCGGGTGGCGATGGCGGAGAGGCAGAGGCCGAGGACGGTGCGGGTGTCGCGCGGGTCGATGACCCCGTCGTCATAGCCGAGGCCGCTCAGGAACATCGGCAGCGACTGCTCCTCGACCATCCCCTCGACCATCTCCTTGACGCCCTTGAACCCCTCGGCATCGAAGATCTCGCCCTTCTTCTCCGCGGACTCGCGGGCGACGATCTCCATCACGCCGGCGAGCTGGGCCGGTCCCATGACCGCGGACTTGGCCGAGGGCCAGGTGAACAGGAAGCGGGGGTCGTACGCACGCCCGTTCATGCCGTAGTTGCCGGCGCCGTAGCTCGCGCCCATGATCACGGTCAGGTGCGGGACGGTGGAGTTGGAGACCGCGTTGATCATCAGGGCGCCGTGCTTGATGATGCCGCCCTGCTCGTACTCCGTGCCGACCATGTAGCCGGTGGTGTTGTGCAGGAACAGCAGCGGGGTGTCCTTCTGGTTGGCGAGCTGGATGAACTGCGCCGCCTTCTGGGCCTCCTCGCTCATCAGTACGCCGCGGGCGTTGGCGAGGATGCCGATCTCGTAGCCGTGCAGCCGCGCCCAGCCGACGCAGAGGCTCGATCCGTAGAGCGGCTTGAACTCGTCGAACGCCACCTCGTTGTCGGGGCCGGTCCCGTCGACGATCCGCAGGATCGCCTCGCGCGGGTCGAAGGGCTCCTTGAGGTCGGTCGGGATCAGGTCGAGCAGGCCGTCGGGGTCGAGCTCGGGCTCGTAGCTCGCCTTCGGCTCGGGACCGTGCTTGCGCCAGTTGAGCCTGGCCACGACGCGCCGCGCCTGCCGGATGGCGTCGTGCTCGTCGACGGCGAGGAAGTCGGAGGAGCCGGAGATACGCGAGTGCATCTCGGCGCCGCCCAGCGACTCGTCGTCGGTGTCCTCGCCGGTGGCCATCTTGACCAGCGGCGGGCCGGCCAGGAAGACCTTCGCACCCTCCTTGACCATGATCACGTAGTCGCTCATGCCGGGGACGTACGCACCACCGGCCGTCGAGTTGCCGAAGACGACCGAGACGGTCGGCTGCTTGCGGGCGGACGACCGGGTGAGGTCGCGGAAGCCCTTGCCGCCGGGGATGAAGATGTCCTTCTGGGTGGGCAGGTCGGCGCCGCCGGACTCGGTCAGGTTGATCGTCGGAAGACCGTTCTTCTCCGCGATCTCGGCCGCCCGGAAGGAGCGCTTGAGGGAGTACGGGTTGAGCGCCCCGCCCTTCACCGTGGGGTCGTTGGCGACGATCATGCACTCGACGCCCTCGACCACACCGATGCCGGTGATGATCGAGCCACCGACCGGGAAGTCGCTGCCCCAGCCGATCAGTGGCTGGGTCTCCAGGAACGGGCTGCCCTCGTCCAGCAGCAGCTCGATCCGCTCGCGGGCGAGGAGCTTGCCGCGGGCCTTGTGGCGGGCGACGTACTTCTCGCCGCCTCCGGCCGCCGCCTTGGCGTGCTCCGCGTCGAGGGCCTCGATCTTCTCCAGGAGGGCTTCTCTGTTTCCGGTCATCGGTCCAGTCCCAACAGCTTGGCGGCCAGGTCCGTCATCACTTCGGTGGCTCCTCCTCCGATCGGCAGGATCCGGGCGTCGCGGTAGTGCCGCTCGACCTCGGTCCCGTGCATGTATCCCGTCCCGCCGTGGAGCTGGACGGCCTGGTCGACGACCCAGGTGCAGGCCTCGACCGCTGTCTGCTTGGCCAGCGCCGCCTCGGCGATCGTGGCCTGGGTCGACCCTTCGCGGTCGTAGCGCGCGACCACGGCGTGGGTGTAGGCCTTGGCCACCTCGACCTGCCGGTGCATCTCGACCAGCTTGTGGCGTACGACCTGACGCTTGATCAGGGGCTCGCCGAAGGTCTCGCGCTGGCGGCAGAAGTCGGCAGTGAGCGCCAGGCAGCGGGCGGCGGTGCCGTAGCCCTGTACGGCCAGGGCGATCCGCTCGGTCACGAATGCCTCGGCGATGTAGATGAAGCCGGCGTTCTCGTCGCCGACGAGGTTGGCTGCGGGGACGCGTACGTCCTCGAAGGCGAGCTCCGCGGTGTCGGAGCAGTGCCAGCCCATCTTGGCCAGCTTGCGGGTGACCGTGAATCCGGGAGTGTCCTTGTCGACCACGAGCAGACTGATGCCGCCGGCGCCCGGGCCACCGGTGCGGACCGCGGTGGTGACGAAGTCGGCGCGTACGCCGCTGGTGATGAACGTCTTGGCGCCGTTGACCACGAACTCGTCGCCGTCGCGGACCGCTGTGGTGCGCAGGTGGGAGACGTCGGAGCCGCCGTCGGGCTCGGTGATGGCGAGGCTGCCGATCTTCTCGCCGGCCAGCGTCGGCTTCACGTAGGTGTCGATGAGGTGGGGAGAGCCGTGCTTGGCGATGTGCGGCAGCGCGATCCCGTGGGTGAACAGGCCCGCGAGCAGGCCGGACGAGGCGCCCTCGGACATCATCCCCTCGGTGACCGCGACGGTGTCGGCCAGTCCGCCGCCCTCGCCGCCGGCCTCCTCGGGGAACCCGATCCCGAGCAGACCCTGCTTGGCGGCGGCCTTGTGGACCTCCCGCGGGATCTCCTGGTTGTCCTCCCATACCTGCAGGTCAGGGAAGACCTCACGGCGGGCGAACTCGGCGCCCAGCTGGAACATGTCGTTGCTCACAGAAGCTCCCCCGGGATGTCGACAAATCGGCTCCTGGCCCATTCGCCCAGACCCTTCGCCTGCGGATCGAACCGCGTCGAGGCGGCCACGCCCTCCCCGAGCAGGTCGTGGATGACGATGTTCACGCCACGCAGGTGAGGCAGCGGCGTTATGTCGATTGTCAGCTCTTCGGCCTCCGGCAACAGCTTCCGCACCCACCCCTGATTGACGGTGCGCAACAGCCACTCGACGGCCGCGTCCGGCTTCCCTTGCGGCACCCAGAGCCCGAGGTTGGCATCGCCACCTTTGTCCCCCGAGCGCGCATAGACCAGATCGCCGAGCGGCACAGAACGGAGCGAACCGACTGCCACTCCGAATGCCGGGGACGCGAACGTCTGCGGGCGCTGCGGCGACGGCTCGGCGTAGGCCAACGGGGCCGGGACCTCGTAGGTCGAGCCGTCGGGGAGGTGGACGGTCTCCGGGGCGCGGTCGCGCCGGACGTACGCAGGCTTGTAGATCCCGAACGGAGACGGCCGTCCCGGGGGCGCGGTGACGTGGAAGCCCGGGTAGGTGGCGAGCGCCAGCTCGATGGCCGGGGCGGTCAGCGCACGGCCGACCGCGTCGGCGTCCGCCGCCCGCGCGGAGAGCCGCAGGATGCAGGCGGCTCCCTCCTCGGTCGGCGAGTCGGGCGCGGGGATGCGGTAGGTCGACCAGGTGTAGTCCGGTCCGATCGGGAGCTCGGCGTCGAGCTGGTCACGCAGCCAGGTCGCCTTGGCGTCGATGTCGGGGCCGGTGAGCACGAACTCGACGGAGTTGCGGTAGCCGCCGAGCGAGTTGACCGCGACCTTGAGAGTCGCCGGCGGCGGGGTGCCGGTCACACCCGTGATCGCGACCCGGTCGATGCCAACCTCTTGGAGCCGGATCGAGGTGAGGTCGGTGGTGACGTCGGGGCCGAGGTAGAGCGGGCCCTGGATCTCGTAGAGCAGCTGCGCGGTGACCGTGTCGACGGTGACCGTGCCGCCGGTCTCGTCCTGCTTGGTGATGATCGAGGAGCCGTCGACGGCGATCTCGGCGACGGGGAAGCCCAGCGGCCGCGCCCGAGCCTGCGGTGACATGGTCAGGAACCCGGAGAAGTTGCCGCCGGTGGCCTGGGTGCCGCACTCGATCACGTGCCCGGCGACCACGGCGCCAGCGAGCTCGTCGTAGGAGTCGCGCTTCCAGCCGTGGTGGGCGATTGCCGGTCCGACGACGACCGACGCGTCGGTCACCCGGCCGGTGACGACGATGTCGGCGCCGGAGTCGAGCGCGTGCGCGATCCCGAAGGCACCGAGATAGGCGTTGGCGGTCAGAGCGTCGGGGTGGGAGTCGAGGCGGCCGCGGAGGTCGTCGCCGTCGACGTAGGCGACCTTCGCCCGGGTGCCGAGCGCCTCGATCGCCTGAGCGAGACCGGCGGGGTTGAGACCGCCGGCGTTGGCGACGATCTTGACGTCTCGCTGCAGGGCGAGGTCGAGGCTGTCGGCGACCTGGCGCAGGAAGGTCTTGGCGTAACCCGTCGTCGGGTCCTTGAGGGCGTCCTTGCCGAGGATGAGCATGGTGAGCTCGGCGAGGTAGTCGCCGGTGAGCACGTCGAGCCGACCGCCTTCGAGCATGTCGCGCATCGCCGAGAACCGGTCGCCGTAGAAGCCGGAGCAGTTGCCGATCGTGATCATCGCGCGTCCCCTTCCGGGGTGCGTCCGGAGCCCGCGGGGCCGGCGAACGCCTGGGCGATGCTCAACCACTTCTCGGCGTCGTCCCCGGTCGCCTCCAGCGCGGTGTCGTCGCGGTGGATGCGCTGGGTGACGAGGCGCGCGAAGTCGTACGCTGGGCCCCGGACGCTCTGCGCCGCATCCTCGGGCCCCCACTCCCAGACCTCACCGGACGGCGAAGTGAGCGAGACCCGGAACGGGTCGCTCGGCGGGGTCAGACCGTGGACGCCGTAGGAGAAGTCGCGGGTGCGGGTGCCGAGGTGGCAGACGTGCTTGATGCGGTCGCTGGGCTCGTAGGTGAGGCCGAGCGCCTCACGCACGTCCAGCCCGTGGGCCCAGGTCTCCATGAACCGCGCGGTCGCCATCGAGGCCGGCGACATCGGCGGCCCGAACCAGGGCAGCTTCTTCCCGTCCGGGACGTTCGCGAGCGCGCCGGCGAGCTCGCCGCGTACGCCGTCCCAGTGCTCCAACAGGTCCGTCGCCGGCATGGTGGCCATCGCCAGCGCGGCCTCGTCGACGTAGCCCTCGGGGTTCTTGAGCGCCTCGGTGACCAGCTCGTCCCAGGCGGTCGCGTCACCCGCGACCCACTCGGTCGCGGCGAGCGCGGCCTCGTCGGTCCAGGCCAGGTGGGCGATCTGGGCGGCGACGTCCCAGCCCGCGGCCGGCGTCGGCTCGCGCCAGCCCGCCTCGCTCAGGCCCGCCACCACCTGGCGTAGCTCGAACCCCTCCATGGAGAGGTCCTCGAGAAGTGAATCCAGCAGACTCATCGCAGCTCTCTTTCCAGAACCTCGGCCCAGTGGTCGAGGATCCGCTCGCGTCGGGCGGCGTCGTCGGTAATCGTGTCAGCCAGACCCAGGCCGCGGACCAGATCGAGCGTGGCCTGCACGAGCTCGCGCACCCCGGGCTTCTTCTCGTCCACGTCGAGCAGCTCGATCGTGGCCCGGTGGAGCTCGCGGCCGATGCGCTGCTCGAGCGGACCCACCGCCGCGGCCAGCTGCTCGTCGGTACGCGCCGCCACCCACAGCTCCAGGGCAGCGGCGAAGACCGGGGAGGTGACCTGCTCGGCGAGCATGGCGAGCACCTGTCGCGTACGCCGCCCGCCCTCCGGAAGCGCGCGGGCAGCCTCCTTCAGTGCCTCTCCGCGGGCCTCGGTGATGTGCTCGACCGCCGCCACGACCAGGTCGTTCTTGGCCGGGAAGTGGTGCAGCTGCGCCCCGCGGGAGACCCCGGCGCGCTGGGAGACGAGCGTGGTCGAGGTGCCGGCGAACCCGCGCTCGGCCAACAGCTCGACGGTGGCGTCGAGGAGGCGGGCCCGCATCGCGCGGGTGCGCTGTTCCTGGGGTACGCGGGTGGCCTGGCTCACAGACAGGCACTCTGCCGCGCCAGAAACAAACAGTCAACCCTGACTGTATATTTCTGAGATGGCGTCACGACAGGCGGAAGCGGAACGTCCGGAACCGCTCGTAACGTCGGTCCCATGGCTATCGCACGCAATCCTCAGTGGGTCATCGACTGTCCCGACACGGCAGCCTTGGCCGCCTTCTACGCACAGCTCCTCGGATGGGAGTCCAAGGTCGACGACGACGGTGGCTGGGCCAGCGCCTGGGGCGACGGCGGATCGCTGGACTTCCAGCGCGTCGACAACTACCAAGCTCCGCAGTGGCCCGGCCAGGACGTACCTCAGCAGACGCATCTCGACGTCACCGTCGACGACCTCGACCAGGCCGAGGCGGCGACCCTCGCCCTCGGCGCCACCAAGCACGAGGTCCAGCCCGGCGAGTCCTTCCGCGTCTTCCTCGATCCCGCCGGCCACCCGTTCTGCCTCTGCAAGGCCTGACGCCGAGTCGGCACAAATGGCGCGCCGAAAAGGCAGTTGTGGGTGACGAAACTCGATCATCCCAGTCGGGTACGAGGCGACGCTGCGTACCGCCGAGCGCATCGGGGGCGTGGCGGGTGGGCCCTGGGGCGAGGTCTTCGGCATGCCG